>JBDKLL010000056.1:0-2725 GCA_039795595.1 Pseudomonadota bacterium | reverse complement strand
CGACCGGACCGGCGCAGCTATCACCGGTGCAGCTCCAGACCACGCCGTTGACAACCTTCTGCTTGGGCGCAGCCAGCGCGGCCGAAAGCTTGGCCGAATAACCGGCGCTGGCGGCCTGTGCGGGGGTGGTGGTCAGCGTGAAGCTGGCGAACGTGCCGGCCACGGCCAAGCCAGCGGCAAGCAGGGTGCGGGTCAGCGGAGCCGAAAATACGGTGTTCATTGGTAATCCCCTTGGATCTCAAATGCGGGCACAAACACTGGCGGTTCCCGGGAGGAGATGCTGCCGTTTGCGTTGCTGAGTAGCAAATAGGTATCCCGATATTCAGTTGCAACTAGAAACTGTGCAGTGCAGCAAAGATTTTTTTGTCGGCGCTAAATCTGCTTTGCGCTATGGGTTGGGTCAGGGGAATACGGGGTAGACGATGGGTAAGTTGCACGAACCGCTGGATAGCCAAAGCTGTGGCCTGCCGGCCGCACTGGAAGTGATGGGTGAACGCTGGTCGTTCATGATCCTGCGCGCCGCATTCAATGGCCTCCACCATTTCGAAGAGTTCCTCGGCGCACTGGGGATCGCCCGCAACATCCTGTCAAACCGCCTGGCGCGGCTGGTCGAACACGGGATCATGAAGCGCGAACCGCTGCCCGATGATCGCCGCAAGATCGAATACCGCCTGACTGAAAAGGGGTTGGACCTGCTGCCCGCCATGCTGGCGCTGCGCCAATGGGGCGAAAAGTATGGCGTGGGTGTACCCAGCAACCCGGTGCTGTGCGATAACCGTGATGGCCAGCCCATCGCGGGGATCAGCATCACCGCATACGATGGCCGCGTGCTGGCCTATACCGAACTGGAATGGCGCGACCGTGCCGATATCGGCAAACCCGCCGGCGACAACGCCGATCACGATGTTCGCCCCCAGCTGAATGTTTTGGGCTGAACCTACCCGCGCACCGGCATCCGCCTATAGCTGAGCGCTTCGGCAATATGTACGCGGCCGATAGTTGGGGCGCCGGCCAGATCGGCAATCGTGCGCGCCACCCGCAAGACGCGGGTATAGCCGCGCGCCGACAGCCTGAGCGCCTCTGCAGCCTGCAACAGCAAAGTGCGCCCGGCATCATCCGGGGCGGCGTGCAAATCCAGCAGATCACCATCCAATTCCGCGTTGGAGCGCCGGCCGGTGCCGTCCAGCCGCGAAACCTGCAGCGCCCGCGCCGCGGCCACCCGCGCCGCGACCTCGGCACTGCCTTCACGCGGCGGGGGCAGGGTCAGATCCGCGGCGCTGACCGGGTCGACTTCGATATGCAGATCAATCCGGTCAAGCAGCGGACCGGAAACCTTCGCTTGATAATCCGCGCCGCAGCGCGGGGCGCGGCTGCATCCCTGCACGGGATCGCCCAGATAGCCGCAGCGGCACGGGTTCATCGCCGCCACCAGTTGCACCCGCGCGGGGAAGGTAACATGGGCATTGGCCCGAGCCACGGTGACTTCGCCGGTTTCCAGCGGTTGACGCAGCGAATCGAGCACCGCCCGCTGAAATTCAGGCAATTCATCCAGAAACAGCACGCCCAGATGGGCCAGGCTGACTTCGCCCGGCCGAACTTTCAACCCGCCCCCGGTCAGCGCCGCCATCGATGCCGAATGGTGCGGGCTACGAAACGGACGATTGCGACTGATCCGCCCATCTTCGAGCAGCCCCGCCACCGAGGCGACCAGCGATGTTTCCAGCGCTTCGGCCGCGGTCAGATCGGGCAAGATCCCCGGCAGGCACGATGCAAGCAGGGATTTGCCCGCCCCCGGTGGACCGATCAACAACAGATTGTGCCCACCCGCTGCGGCGATTTCGAGCGCACGCTTGGCCACTTCCTGCCCCTTCACCTGCCGCAAATCTGGCCCACGCTGGGCCGGGGCGGCCGTGCCGGGGGCGGGCCGGGGCAACTGTTGCACACCTTTGAGGTGGTTAAGCAGGCTAACCAGATCCGGCGCGGCCACCACCGGCACCCCGGCGGCCCAGCCCGCCTCTGTCCCTTGCGCGGCAGGGCAGATCAGGCCCTGCCCCGCCGCCCCTGCGTGCAACGCGGCCAACAGGACACCGGGCGAAGCCACCACCCGGCCATCAAGGGCAAGTTCCCCCACTGCCACGAAATCGCCCAGTTGCTCGGCATCGGTCACCCCCATCGCCGCGAGCAGCGCCAGCGCGATCGGCAAATCGTAATGCGATCCTTCCTTGGGCAGATCGGCCGGTGAAAGGTTGATGGTGATCCGCTTGGGCGGCAGCGACAGGCCCATTGCGGCCAGCGCGGCGTGCACGCGTTCGCGGCTTTCGTTCACCGCCTTGTCGGGCAGCCCGACGAGCTGAAACCGCGGCAAGCCCGGGGCGATCTGACACTGGACTTCGACGCTGCGCGCCTCAAGCCCCAGATAAGCAACGGTGCGGACCAGAGCGACCACGCGCACCCCCTTGAAAGTATTACGTATTACACCTTAGCGTGATAGGTGATTCTGTCGAGAGGGTGCGCAGCAACCAGCCTGCGATTGTCGCGCCCGGCCACGCCGCCATAAGCGAATCCCTTGACTCTGCCCTGTGCCTTGCGTTAACGGCCCGCCCCTGTGAAAGGTCGCCTGAGCAGGCGGCCCTTTTTGTTCGAATTTTTCCGAGGTTATCATGAAGCGCACCTTCCAGCCCAGCCGCCTTGTCCGCGCCCGCCGCCACGGCTTCCGCGCCCGCAC
>JBDKLL010000055.1:0-36845 GCA_039795595.1 Pseudomonadota bacterium | reverse complement strand
CCTTAGAGGATAAGCCTGCCATGACCTATGTCGTCACCGACGCCTGCATCAAGTGCAAGTACATGGACTGCGTCGAGGTCTGCCCGGTAGATTGCTTCTACGAGGGTGAAAACATGCTGGTGATCAACCCCGCTGAATGCATCGATTGCGGCGTGTGCGAACCGGAATGCCCCGCCGAAGCGATTCTGCCCGACACCGAAAGCGGGCTGGAACAGTGGCTTGAACTCAACGCCAAGTACGCCGGCGAATGGCCGAACATCACCGCCAAGAAGGATTCGCCGGCCGATGCCGATGATTTCAAGGGCGTTGACGGCAAGTTCGAAAAGTTCTTCTCGGCCGAACCCGGCGAAGGCGACTAAGCCCGCAGGCATGCCTTTTGGTCCTAAAAACCGTTCTATTATAAATGCTTAAATGAATTCTTCACTGCGCCCATCAATATGGGCCGCAGTCAGGGATTCTGCGTGCTGGCAATTTTGTTGCGGATGGGTTATATAATCCGCGACTGTTGGAGGCTGTTTGGCCTCCGCTTGCAGCCGATGATCATGAAAGGCAGGACGAACAGTTCGGTTGATGGGAACATCGGACCGGGTCGCAAGGGCAAAATGCCCCAATCACCGCAGGCCTCCGCATACCACTCCGGCAAACGGCGCCCCGGCGCTCGTCCTGGCGAATGAAAGGACGTTACATGGTGGCCAAGGCGCACGCCTTCGATGTTGGTGACTACGTCGTTTATCCCAAGCACGGTGTTGGCCGGGTGATGGAACTGCTTGAGCAGGAAATCGCCGGGATGAAGCTGGAACTTTATGTCCTGCGCTTCGAAAAGGAACGCATGACCCTGCGGGTGCCGACCAACAAGGTCGAAGCGATCGGGATGCGCAAGCTGTCTTCCGACAAGACCCTGCGTGAAGCGCTCGATACGCTGAAGGGCAAACCCAAGGTCAAGCGCACGATGTGGTCGCGCCGCGCCCAGGAATACGAAGCGAAGATCAATTCGGGCGATCTGGTATCGATTGCCGAAGTGACCCGCGATCTGTTCCGCGCTGATGACCAGCCGGAACAAAGCTATTCAGAACGCCAGATCTTCGAAGCCGCGTCTTCGCGCCTCGCGCGCGAACTGGCGGCAATGGAAAAGACCGACGAACCGGCCGCGCTGAAGAAGATCCTCGCGATCCTCAACGAACACGCGCCGAAATATTACGCGGAACAAGCCACCGCCTGAACGGGCTGCGCTGCACAAACAAAAGGGCCGTCCCCCGGGGCGGCCCTTTTGTTTTGGCTTCAGGCCGCCGCGCGGCGCAGCCGGTCGTTGATCGCAATCCCGATCCCCGCCGCGGGAATCGCCCCCACCGCGATCCGCGGTTGCGGCGCGGCCGCGGCACGGTGCAAGCATTCGTAAAGCCGCGCCGCCGCTTCGGCGAGATCCGCGGTGGGCGAAAGGTTCACATCGCCTTCCAGATCCCCGAACCCGATCAGGAATTCATCGGGCTGCACCTGATCAGCATTCAGCCGCACCGGTTTGCCCGGCGCATAATGGCTGGTCAGTTGCCCCGGTGCCTCGATTTCACCCGCAGCGGTGGATGCGGCTTCCGGCCCCAACAGTACGGCGATTGCATCGGCCGTGATCGGGCCGGGGCGCAAGACCTGCCATGAACCATCGCCGCGCAGCGCGACGATCGTGCTTTCGATCCCGGCGGTGCAAGTCCCGCCATCGAGCACCAACCTGATCCGCCCACCCAGCGATCCCGCGACATGTTCGGCCCGCGTCGGGCTGACCCCGCCGCTGCGGTTCGCCGATGGCGCGGCCAAGGCCAAGCCACTGCTGGCCAGCAGCGCGCGCATCGCCGGGTGTGCCGGACAGCGCAGGGCAATCGTTGGCAAACCAGCAGTCACCGCAGGGGCGATTCGCGCCTCCGCCCGCAGCGGCAAAACCAGCGTCAGCGCGCCGGGCCAGAACGCCGCGGCCAGTTTGCGGGCGCGCGCATCACAGCACGCGATCGTTTCGGCTGCCGCCAGATCGGCCACGTGCACGATCAGCGGATTGAAATCGGGGCGGCCTTTGGCACGATAAATTGCCGCTACGGCATCGGCGCTATCGGCGCGTGCAGCCAGACCATAAACCGTCTCGGTTGGCACCGCGACCAGATCGCCGCCGCGCAGCAGGTCCACCGCAGCCGCAATCCCAGCGGCATCGGCCGGGACGATACGGGTCGCTTGATGCTTGTCGGACATGGCCCCTGCGCTATAGGCGAAGGCAACGAAAGCCAAGGAAAAGCGCGAGGCCACCCATGGAATTCACCGCCGCCACTGCCGATCAGGTCTTTGCCATCCGGGTCAACGCCGGGATCGCCGAAATTGCCAACCACCCCCGCTTTGCCGCCGCCAGCCCTGATATGGTCGAAGCCATCGTTGAAGGGATTGGTGCGTTTGCCGCCGGTGAATGGGCCCCACTCAACCGCAAGGGTGACCTTGCAGGCGCAGTGCTGGCCAATGGCCGGGTGACCCTGCCCGATGGGTTCGAAGCGGCCTACCGCGCCTATGTCGAACAGGGCTGGAATGCGATTGCCGGCGACGCGCGGTTTGGCGGACAGGGCCTGCCATTCACGCTGGCCGCAAACGTGATCGAAAATCTGGGCACCGCCAACATGGCGTTCGGCCTGCTGCCGATGCTGACGGTGGGTGCGATCGAAGCGATCACCCACCACGGCAACCCGGCCCAGCAAGACCTGTATCTGCCCCGCCTGATCAGCGGCGAATGGTCGGGCACGATGAACCTGACCGAACCGCAGGCCGGGTCTGATGTTGGCGCGCTGCGCACCACGGCCACGCCGATCACCACGGGTGAGCACGCCGGGAAATACCGGATCAAGGGCACCAAGATCTTCATCACGTGGGGCGAACACGATTTTGCCGGGAACATCGTTCATCTGGTGCTGGCCCGCACCCCGGGCGCACCTGCGGGCAGCCGCGGGATAAGCCTGTTCATTGTCCCGAAATACCACGTTACGGCCGATGGCAGCATTGGCGCCCGCAACGATCTGCGCGCGGTCAGCCTTGAACACAAGTTGGGGATCATGGCCTCACCAACCTGCGTGATGAGCTTTGGCGACAGCGACGAATGCATCGGCGAACTGATCGGGCACGAAAACGAAGGCCTGAAATGCATGTTCACGATGATGAACTCGGCCCGGATCAATGTTGGCAACCAGGGCGTCCAGATTGCCGAACGCGCGCTGCAGCAGGCGCAGTATTATGCCCGTGAACGCATCCAATCCGCCCGTGCCGGCGCGGCCAGCAAGGAATCGGTCCCGATCGTCGAACATCCCGATGTGCGGCGAATGCTGCTGCGGATGCGCGCACTGACCGAAGGGGCCAGGGCGCTGCTGTATTATACCGCGGGGTTGGTCGATCGCGGCACGCTGGGGATCGTCGAAGCCGCTGAGCGCGCCGATTGCCTGGTGCCGATGATCAAGGCCTGGGGTACCGATATCGGCTGCGAAGTGGCCAGCATTGGCGTGCAGATCCATGGCGGAATGGGGTTTGTCGAAGAAACCGGCGCAGCGCAGCATTACCGCGATGCCCGGATCGCCCCGATCTACGAAGGCACCAACGGGATTCAAGCCGCCGATCTAGTGACCCGCAAACTGGGTTACGGCGGGGGCAGTGTGCTGATCGCGCTACTGGGGGATGTCGCCGCCGAAGCGGGAGCAGGCTCACCGCTGGCCGAACTGGCGCAGGATTGCATCGCGGTGGCGCAGTGGATGGCCAAAGATGCCAGCCTTGATGACAAGCTGGCCGGCAGCGTGCCGTTCTGCACGATGTGTTCGGTTGCGGTGGCTGGCTGGCAATTGTTGCGCCAAGCCCGTGCCGCAGCCGCGGAAGGAGGCGCACTGGCCCAGACCAAGCCGGTCATCGCGCGCTATTTCAACGAACATATCGTACCCGAAACCCGCGGCCTGCGCGCCGCGGCCACGGCGGGTGCAGACCTGCTCTATGCCCTCGATGCCGCGGCGCTGGCTGGATGAGCGAGGCGCTGGACCGGATTGCCGCGGCGCTTGAACGGCTGGCCCCGCCCGCTGGACCCGCGGCAGACTGGATGGCTGCCCCAGCCTATGTCTGGGACGGCAGCGCGCGCCCGGTGGACCGGATTGTTGCCCCCGAACTGGCGCTGCTGCGCGGGATCGATGCGCAAAAGGACGTGGTGACAAGCAATGTTGCGCGGCTGGCTGCCGGCCATGCAGCGCATGACATGCTGCTGTGGGGCGCGCGCGGCATGGGCAAATCGGCACTGCTGCGGGCCAGCGTAGCGGCCGCGCAGGCTGCCGACCCGGCGCGATTGGCGCTGGTGCAGGTTGCCCCTGATGCCTTGACCACGCTGAGCGGATTGTTTGCCGTGCTTGGCCGGCAGAGCCGGTGCTTTCTGGTGTTCATCGACGATCTTGGCTTTGAAGACGGCGATAGCGCCGGCCCGCGGGCATTGCGCTCGTGGCTTGAAGGTGGGGTTGAAGCACGGCCGGGGAATGTCCGACTGGCGGTTACTTCAAACCGGCGGGCAATCGTTGCGCGGCACCTGGATGAACAGGATGATCCGATCAACCCGCGCGATGTGATCGACGATCGATTGGCCTTGGCCGACCGGTTTGGCCTGTCAGTTGGCTTTCACAACTGCACGCAGGACGATTATCTGGCGATCATCGCCGGGTATTGCGCCGATTTGCAGCTCGACTTCGCAGTGCCCGACGCACTCGAATGGGCCAAGCGCCGCGGGGCGCGGTCGGGCCGGGTGGCGTGGCATTATGTCACCGAAATCGCCGGGCGGGCCGGCCGAACGCTCTGACCTTATTGTTCGCGAACGGTAGCGTCCTTTTTGAACCCGGCCTTGAACCGGGCCGCAGGATCACCCTTCAATTCGCGCTGCGCAGGCATATGCGCGGTCACCACCGGTTTGACCGGCGCGGCCGGCGCAGCACCCGGGGCAATCACCCGCCAGACGATCCCAGCGGTATCATCGCTGACCAGCAATGCGCCATCCTTGGCCAGCGTCAGCCACGTCGGGCGACCATGGGTTTTCCCGCCGCCGGCCAGAAAGCCGGTCAGCACCGGCAGCGGTTTGCCCTGCGGATTGCCGTTGGCATCGAATTTGACGAACACCACATCATAACCTGATAGCGGCTTGCGATTCCACGAACCGTGCCGGGCGATGAACGCGCCGTTGGTGTAACCCGGGCCAAGCCGTTCACCTCCGGTTACAAACGCCAGCCCAAGCGGGGCCACGTGGGCGCCCAGCGCATATTCGGGCTTGCGCACGAAATCATCGAAGTATTCGGGCGGCAGCGACACCACGCGATCATCATCGTACTTTTTCCAGTAAACCCACGGCCAGCCATAATGCGCGCCAACCGGCACGTTGGTCAGATAATCCGGGACCAGATCGGGGCCAAGCTGATCGCGTTCGTTGACCACGGTCCACAGTTCGCCGGTGGCCGGGTTCCATGCCATGCCGTTCGGGTTGCGCAGGCCCTGCGCATATTGGCGCGGATAGCCATCCTTGTAGAGGTTCTTTTCCCAGATCGCGGCGCGGCCCTTTTCAACTTCCATCCCGCGTTCGGCAATGTTCGATGCCGAACCCACCGCCACGTAAAGCTTGTGACCATCGGGCGACAGCAACAGGTTGCGCATCCAGTGGTTGCCACCACCGGGCAGGTCCATAACCTTGCGCGGTTCGCCGCCAAGCGTGGTTTCACCAAGCTTGTAAGTGAAAGCCAGCACCATATCGTGGTTGGCAACGTAAAGCGTATCATCATTCCACGCGAGGCCTGACGGCGAAACCAGGCCATTGCCCTGCCGCAGCACGTAACGCTGATCGGCCTTGCCATCGCCGTCGCTGTCACGCAGCAGCACCAGCGCATCGGGCGACGATCCGTGCGCCCCTGCGCTTTTCATCAGGAACGCGCCGATCCGCGCGGTCAGGCTGTTGCCAAGGTTGCCCGCCGGGGCATCGGCTTCGGCCACCAGCACATCACCATTGGGCAGCACGTGCATCACCCGCGGGTGATCCAGCCCTTCGGCAAAGCGGGTAACCTGCAAGCCGGTTGCGGCCTGCGGCCCTTCGCCCGGCTGCCAGCCGATCGGCTTGGCAATCCCGACACTGGGAATCTCTTCAGGCTGGGGATCGACCATCACCGGATCACGCCCGGATAGTTCATCCAGACTGTGCTTGGCGGGAGTGCCACGGGCAATCCACAGGGCGAAACCGCCAACGCCCAGAAGGACGACAGCGAGGGCGATCAGCAACTTGCGTTTGGTTGACATACCGAAATGATTAGTGATCCCAGCGGCCAAGAGCAAGCGTGCTGGCGGCAGTGTCTGTAAACCGCTAGGGATGGGTCATGTACGATTTTACGCCCGATCCCGCCCAACCCAAACCCGAATTGTACCGCGAACTGGCCGAAGCCGCCGCTGCGCTGGTTGCCGGGGAAGAGGACGGCGTGGCCAACATGGCCAACCTTGCTGCGCTGATCTGGCAATTCATCCCTCGGCTCAACTGGGCCGGATTTTATCGCATGGTTGATGGCGCGCTGGTGCTGGGGCCGTTTCAGGGCAAACCCGCCTGCATCCGCATCACACTGGGGCAGGGGGTGTGCGGCACCGCCGCCGCCACCGCCGCAACCCAACTGGTTCCCGATGTCCACGCGTTTACGGGCCATATCGCCTGCGATGCGGCCAGCGCATCGGAACTGGTGGTGCCGGTACTGCGGGCCGGGCAGATCATTGCCGTGATCGATCTCGACAGCCCGGAACCGGGCCGCTTCGATGCCGAAGACGCCGCCGGGATCGAACGCCTTGCCGGGGTGATCGCCGCAGCGATCTGACCGCCTGAACTGAAAAAGGGAGGCCGTAGCCTCCCTTTCCTGGCGCGGCGATCAGGCGGCGCGTTATCATGATCGGCAGTGCTTAAAGCGAACGGCCGATCAATTCCTTCATGATTTCGCTGGTGCCGCCGAAGATTCGGGTCACGCGGGCACCGCGCCACTGCTTGGCGATCGGGTATTCGTTCATGAACCCGGCCCCGCCATGCAATTGCAGGCACTTGTCCACCACTTCGCCTTGCAGTTCGGTGTGCCACAGCTTGGCACCCGATGCTTCGACCGAAGTCAGTTCGTGCTTCAGGTGACGGGCGATCACCCAATCAAGGTGCGCCCAACCTACTTGCAGCTTGGCCTTGAGATCCGCCAGCACAAACCGGGTGTTCTGGAAATCCAGCACCGACTGGCCGAACGCCTTGCGTTCGCGGCAAAATTCCACCGTCATATCGAACGCACGCTGCGCGGCGGTCTGGGCCGAAATCGCAATCCCGGTGCGTTCCTGCGGCAGTTCGCTCATCAGGTAGATGAACCCCTTGCCTTCTTCGCCGAGGCAGTTGGTGATCGGCACCCGCACGTCTTCGAAGAACAGTTCCGACGTGTCCGCCGCATCCAGCCCGACCTTGTCGAGGTTGCGGCCGCGTTTGAATCCTTCGCGGTTGGCTTCAACCAGCACGATCGAAACACCCTTCCAAGCCGGCTTCACGTCGGTATCGGTCTTGCAGCAGACCAGGATCAAGTCGGCGTTCTGGCCGTTGGTGATGTAGGTCTTGCTGCCATTGATGACATAATGGTTGCCATCCTTCTTCGCGGTCGTGCGCAGGGCCTGCAGGTCCGAACCGGTGCCCGGTTCGGTCATCGCGATCGCAGTGACGATTTCGCCCGAAACCATCTTCGGCAGCCAGGTCTGCTTCTGCTCTTCCGAACCGTACTGGATGATATAGTTGGCAACGATATCCGATTGCAGCGAAAACCCGGTGGCCACATCGGTGCCGTACCCGATTTCCTCGTCGATGATCGCGTTGTAGCCAAAATCAAGCCCAAGCCCGCCGTAAGCTTCAGGCACGGTCGGGCAAAGCAGGCCCAGTTCACCCGCCTTGGGCCAAACGTCCTTCGGGATAATCCCGTCTTCGTCCCACTTTGCCGCGTGGGGTTCAAGGTGCTCGGCCACGAACCGGCGCACGGTTGAGCGGAAGGCTTCGTGGTCTTCGTTGTAGCAAGTGCGGTGCAGGTTATCGAGCGACATTGCGGTCCCCTCTTTTCGGTCTGAGCTGGGTCCAGCCTGGCTTGCGGCCAAACCGGCGTTGCGAAAATGGTTAGGCGCGCTCGGCCGCGGCGGTCAAGCCGAATTTAATCGAGCGATTAAGGGGTGGATGCCGCAATCTGTGCAGGCGTTGGCGCAGGTTCGGGACGCAGCTTGCCCAATTGCAGCGAGGCGTGCTCCTGATCGATCCGCACGTGCGCAACCAACCCGGGTCGCGCGCCCAGCGCCGCTGCACTGGTCGGGCCAAGTTGCAGGCGGTAATCGCCATAAGGCACCGCATCAAACAGCACGTAACCATCGAAATCGGACACCGTCCGCAGCACCACGCGTCCCGCGGGATCGGCCAGTTCCACCGTCAAGCCGCCGCGCGGCTGGCCATCGGGGGACAACAGCACTGCTTCGATCTCGCCCGTCGGTGCCAGCGGCAGCACAAGCTGCGCCAGCACCCCGGGCCGCGGCACCACCACCAGTCCCGGCCCCTTCGGCTTAAGCAACGGATCCGGCAGGCTGCCGGGATCAACCGTAACCAGCACGGGAACGTAAGGCTGCAACCCATCAACCACCGCCCGTCCACCCCGGTCAGTGGTGCGATCCGCCTTGCGAACCCCGGCGGCGATCGTCACCCCGGATACCGCCGGTTCGCCGATCTGCCTCGTTCCATCGCCATTTTCATCGCGGAACACTTCAACCGCGGCCTGCCCGTTCTGGGCCAACCGATCCCGCGCCAACCGCCAGCCGCCAGCCACCGGGTCTGGCCCAATGCTGAACGCCAGCGCGAGCGCCAGCCCGCGCCCGCCGCGATTGTCGGCCCGGCCTTCCGCGCGAACCGCAAACCGATCGAACTGCCGGGTATAGCCCACAGTAAAGTCATGCCGGCGGGCCGGGGCATCATAGTCATATCCTGCCCGCGCGCTGGCCCCGCGTCCAGCCGGGGCTTCCACCACGACTTGCGCTTGCTCGAACCCGCGCGGGGCGGAACCGCCGCACCCCTGCGCCACGCGGAACCGCGCCGAACCGCGCAGGCGCACCCCATCCAACCCGATTATGCCCAGCCCCATATTGCTGAGTACAGTAACGGTGCCGCCCGGATCGTCAGCACCGCTGGCGCTAATCGCGGCGCGATGATTGCTGACGCCGCGATTTTGCCACTCCACCCCCACCGCAATGCCCGCGACACGCATCGAGCCGCGCAGCGACCATTCATCGATCGTCCGGCCATCGCGCCCTTGCGTTCGGCGCAGCCCCGCTTCGATCGGCAGACGCCAAGATCCGGCACGCACCGCCCCGTTCAACCGCAGGCTGTATTCCCGGCGTTGTTGAAGCTTGATCAGTTCGCTCTCGAAATCACCGGCAACCCACAAGGCCCGGGCATCAAACCGCACCGCGCCAATTTTGCCCAGCGCTTCGGCGCGCAGCGCGCGGCCAGCACCAAATTGCCGCGCCGCCGCGGTTTCAAGCAACACCCCGGCCAACGACCGGCGCAACGTTGCTTCCAGAAAATTGCGCCGCCGCCCGGCCAGCACAATGCTGTGGGCCTCGATCCCGATCGATGTGCGCGAATCGACCCCGCGTTCCACCCCAATGCCCCATCGCCAGCCGGTTAACGGATCCACAAACCGATCGGTGAAGTTGATCAAGTCATGATGGTCTTGGGCAATGCCGGCCCAATACCAGGTCTTACCCGCCGGGATCGCTGCCCCGCCCACCGGCATGCTGGTGCGTTCGTGGCGGATCTGGCCTTGCGGGCCATAGAGAACCACATCGAAATCATTTTGCCCAAACAGCAACTCGATATCGGCAAAATCATAGCGCCCATCGCCGCGATCCCCCTGCGCGGCGCGCAGTTCACCATTGCGATACAGTTCTGCATCCCATCCTGCCGGCAGGGTGCCTCGCAGTGTGGTAACGCCAAAACGTGCTGGCAGGTTGAGCGGGCGGTTGGACAGTAACAGCCCCCGGCCATACGATCCTTGCGCAATCAGGCTGCTGCGCGGGGTTTCAACATCGCCCAGCGTTACTTGCGTTGCGGACAAAGGGCCAAGCAGCGTCCCTTCCGGGGCATAACGGAACGCGCGGAACCGCAACGCATCGGGGCCGCCCAGCCGCGTGCCCGATAACCGCGCGGCATAACTCAACCCCAAGGCCTCGCCCGCGGCGCGCAATTCATATTGGGCTTCAAACCCGGTGGTGCGGCTCCACTGGCTTTGCACTTGCACGTCAAGCGCAGGTGCACGCCACGCCCGATATGGCAGTGCCGCCCTTGGCAACATGGCAAGATCGAACCCACCAGATCCAGACGCATCCAGCCGCGCGGCCCGGCTCCGGCGCTCGATCGCATCGAGGAATGGCAGCTTGCGCGCCGATTTGATCACTACGGCCAAATTGCCAAGATCGGCCACCAGATCGATTCCGAACCAACCCGATAGCGCACCCAGATCCATGCACCAGCCTTCCGGCGTATCGTGGATGGCATCAGCGGCAAGCGCGCGATTGCCAGCCGGCGTCTGGACCGTGCGGGCATCGCGATCGAGCACAAAGTGCTGGTCTTCGGCAAACAGCCAGCCAGTTGCGCGGCGCGACTTCTTGTCGAGCCGCAGCGGCAGATCCAGCGCCTGAATCAGGTCCGCAAAATCGACGCAAGTGCCGCCGGGGGTTTGATAGCCACGCAGCGGTTCGCCCAGCCGGTAGGAACCGCTGCGCAATTCCAGCAGCAACTGATCGTCTTCGCTGGCCCGCCACGTCTCGGCCCGCACCGGCGTGGCACAAATGCTCGCCAGCATCAGCGCGAAACAGGCGAACACACGTGTCCACCGCAGCCAGCGCAGCAGCACCCTGATCACATCACGCACCCAAACCGTACTGGCCAAACCATGCTGGCCGAACCGTGCTACTGGGGCGCGCCCTGGCGCACTGGCCCGGTCAGCGCAGCAATCAACTGCCCGCCATTTTCCGGCAGTTCGCGGTATTCGATCTGGATCGGGCCTTCCGCCACTTTGCCAAGTTGCGCTGGCGTCAGCGGAATCCGCACCATCCGATTGGCGACTTCAGGATAGATCGCCACCCCTTTGAGGTTAAATATCGCCGCCCCGCGCGCGGTCTTGCCGATGATTTCGCCATAGAGCGAGCGCTGCCCGGAACGGACAAGTGCCACTTCAAGGTAAGCGCCGCGTTCCCCCCGCACGACGTGCGGATTGGTCAGCGTACCCGCGGCAACCAACGCCCCCTTGCGCACAATTACCGGGATCGTGATCCCGTACACTGGGACCAGTTTGATCGACACCCCACTGGCCGCAGCGCTGGCATCCAGGTGTTGTGCATCCCCTTCCAATGCCGCCGCAGGGACCGCCCGAAAGCTCATGTGCACGCGGTATTCACCGTCCGGCAAATCCTGCGGGGGGCGCACCGCGATCCGCACGGCTTGCGGCTGCCCCGGCTGCAGGGTGATGCGCCGCGGTGCATAATGCACCATCGCCAGCGCGGCACGTTCTGCGGCCGTACTGACATCTTCAGCCACATCGATGATATCACCGTCCGCAGTCATTCGGCGCAGTTCCAGACCAATGCGGTACGTTGCCGCAGCCGTGCCGATATTGCTCAGCACCACTTCGCCCGCACCAGCATTGGCGATCACCACCCGGGTCGGAGCGACCAGCAGATCCCCCTGCGCCGCCGCCGAACCAGCAGCCACCGGTAAAATTCCAACCGCAAGCCCAAGCAACAGACGGCGAAACAAACGGCAAAAACAGACCAGACCCGGCATTGATGACCCCTCGCAACACTTGCCAAGGTCTGCATCACGCGCCCCGGACATATCCCTATGCCCTAAGAAAACACGGTTAATTTTGTCATAATATCAATGCAATTTGAAAACGCAGCAGCACCGCAAAACGCAAGCGGGCCGCGCCCACACGCACTAGTGCGCGGGTGGAAGCGGCCCTTGCTAACCAGCACTGCGCCTGCGGTTTACTGATACTCTACCGAAACGCTGAACGTTCCGCTGTACGTGCCGGGCACTTGGCCACTCGCCACGTGCAGCGTGCCACCCACGGTAAACGCCCCAGCCCCGGTTGCCCCATCAAGCTGGAAGGCTCCGTTGGGATTGGTATTGAAACCATCAAGCGTCATCGTTTCGGCCCCGCCAGCCCGGGTCAGTGTTGCCGCACTGGTCGGCAGGGATACGGTAACCAGGGCATTCGGACTGCCGGTCACGCTGAACGCCGCCGGGGTGCGGGTGCCATTGGAAACGAGACCCCCGGTTTGCGAAACCGTCGAATTGGCGTTGACGATTACCGTCCCGCCACTGTTCGCCGCCAACTGGCCAAATTCAAGGCTGCCAGTGGCCGCCAGAGTCAGCGAATTGAGCACTTCCGCGGTGGCGGTGGCCGTGGCAGCGGCATTGGCCGCAGTCGTCAGCGACGCAGCAGCAAGTGCAGCCCCCACGGCTGCTATACGAAGTGAATTGCGCATCGATCCTATCCCTTCCAAACACATCGTGAATTGCGCGCACGGTGGCGCTGCCAAATGGCGATCAGAGCGCTGCCCTGTTCACCATTCGTGGATGTGCTTGTAAGGTAACAATAATCGCCGCTTTGCTTGCGCTTATGGTTAACAAACCGCCCGCATTTCTTAACGAATGACCCCGCACAATTGCGGGGATCGCCTAAATGCTGCCGCCGGTCAGGCGTTGGCAGATCAGATCGAGCTGATCGAGCGTGCGATACCGGATGGTAACCGCCCCAGAACGGGGATCGGTATCGGCGTTGATTCGCACCGACAGCCCCAGATATTCTTCAAGGTGGCTTTGTACCGCAGCAATATCCGCGGCATCGGCGGCGTTGCGTTCGCCGCGGGCGCGGCGCGGCGGGTTCGATGCGGGCTGCTTGCGCCGCACCAGTTTTTCCACCTCGCGTACCGAAAGTTGCTGGGCAATCGCCTGATCGGCCAGCACCGCAGCATTTTCAACCCCGATCAACGCACGGGCATGGCCCATCGAAAGGCGCCCGGTTTCAACCATGGTCACCACCGCATCGGGCAATTGCAACAATCGTTGCAAGTTGGCGATGTGGCTCCGGCTCTTGTCGACCAGCTTGGCGATCTCAGCCTGGGTCAAGCCATCGGCTTCGGCAAGGCGGTGATAGGCCCGCGCTTCTTCGATCGGGTTCAGGTCTTCACGCTGCAGGTTTTCGATCAGCGCCAATGCGGTGATTTCCCGATCGCTCAGCGTGCGGACGATCGCCGGAATTTCGTGCAATTGCGCCCGCTGCGCGGCACGCCACCTTCGTTCGCCCGCAACCAGCCGCCACCGTCCATCGCCATGCGGGGTAACGATCACCGGTTGGATCACCCCGCGCGCCGCAATCGAAGCCGCCAGTTCGCTCAGCGCAGCTTCATCAAAATGGCGGCGCGGCTGATCGGGGTGCGGAATGATCGCAGCCACGGGCAAGACCGCCAATCCAGCGGCCGGAACTGCGGCAACTCCGGCCCCGGTAGCCCCGGCATTGGACGCAGGATTGACCAGCGGTTCTTCGCGCCGCGTTTCCCCCAGCAAAGCGCCCAGCCCCCGGCCCAGCGCCGGACGTTTGGCCGGGCTTTCACTGCGAAGGGTCGACATACGGTTTACAGGTTCATCGCTCATGCGGCTTTTCTCTGTTCAGGCAGGCGGGAAATCAGTTCACGGGCCAGTGCCATATAGGCACGGCTGCCCGCACAGGAATGATCGTAGATCAGCGCAGGCAAGCCATGACTGGGGGCTTCCGACAAGCGCACGTTGCGCGGAATAACAGCTTCAAACACCAGATTACCAAGGCACGAACGCACATCCTCGGCCACCTGATCGGTCAAGCGATTGCGCCGATCGTACATCGTCAGCGCCACTCCTACGATTCCCAGATCAGGATTGAACCGCTGTTGCACCCGTTCAACGGTTTGCAGCAATTGCGACAACCCTTCGAGCGCGAAAAACTCGCACTGCAACGGCACCAGCAAAGTATCGGCGGCAGCCAGCGCGTTGAGCGTCAGCAAGCCCAATGACGGCGGGCAATCGATAAAGCAGATATCATAGCCCGTTTCACCAGCCAGTGCCTGCCGCAATCGATCGGTGCGCTGCTCCACCGCCACCAGTTCGACTTCCGCGCCCGACAGATCAACCGTTGCAGGAAGCACATCCAGGCCAGGAATCCGGCTTGGGCAGACACATTCTGCCAGTGGCAATTGATCAACCAGCAGATCGTACGAAGACCGCTCACGATCGGCCGCACCAATCCCGATCCCGGTAGAAGCATTGCCTTGCGGATCAAGGTCCACCAACAAGACCTTCCAACCCGTAGCCGCCATCGCCGTGGCAATGTTGATCGCGGTGGTGGTCTTGCCCACTCCACCCTTCTGATTGGCAATGGCTACGCAGATCACGGCTTGCTTCCCTTTCTGCCAGCCAGTGTGCCGACAAGGACTCCGGCATCGGGGTCCGTGAGCGACTGTTCCACGTGGAACGCATGGCGCCAACCTGTAAGTTCTGCCAACTCTTGCCGGGCAGAGCGCCCTTTGGGCAACAACCACAGCGTGTCGGTTGTGGAAAATCGTGCGGACAATTCTAACAGCTTGGGCAATGGCGCAAACGCGCGGGCCGAAATCGCCGAGAATGTCTCATCAGGCAATGTTTCCACCCGCGCTCCGCAAATCTGCGCGTTATCCAGCCCAAGCGCGATTCGCGCGCGCTCTAACCATTCCACCCGACGCGCGCGAGATTCAACCATCACCACGCGCAGTTCAGGCCTCAACGCAGCGATAACCAGCCCGGGAAACCCCGCCCCCGTACCCAGATCAAGCCAACTTCCCCCTGTTTCACGTGGAACATAGGATAGCAATTGCGCCGAATCGGCAATGTGGCGCAGCCAGACCGCAGCAAGGCTGGCGGCTGAAACCAGGTTTTGGCGATCATTCTCTTCCGCCAACATTGCCACCAACATTACTAGCCGCTGTTCTGCGGCTGCATCCCACTCAGGCAGATGTTCCAGCCAAGCCCGCGCTTGCAATTCGTCGCTTATAATCATGCTGCGCGCCGCCGGGCATGAACCAGCAATGCCGCCAAGGCCGCCGGCGTGATTCCTGCAATCCGGCCCGCCGCCGCAAGCGTTGCAGGCCGCGCCTTGGTTAAACGCTCCACCATCTCACGCGAAAGGCCAGGGATTGTGTCATAAGGAAAATCATCCCCCAATGGCAGCGCCTCACCCGCACGCAAATCACGCAGTTCGTTGTCTTGCCGCGCTAGATAGGGGGCATAAGCCGCATCTTCAGCTACTTCAGCCAGAAGTTCGGAATCTTCCATCGCCGCGCCCGATATCCACGGTGCCAACGCATCGATTTCAACCCCACCAAACCGCAGCCATTCGCGCAAAGGCAACCGTCCGGTATCGGCGCGAACAGGTAACCCAGCCTGGGCCAGTTCATAGCCAGTTGCCGTTCGATCTAAGGCGGTATCAAGGTTTGCCCGCGCTGCACCCCGTCGTTCGAACCATGCCGCACGATCAGCGCCAATCGCACCCACCGCCAGTCCCAGCGGCGTCAACCGTGTGGTCGCGTTATTCGCCCGCAAGCGCAACCGATACTCGGCGCGTGCGGTCAACATGCGATAAGGTTCAGACACACCGTGCAGTGTCAGATCATCGATCATCACCGCCATGTAACTGTTCGCACGATCAAGGTCTGGTCCCGGGCGGCCCAGCACCGCTGCCGCGGCATGCATACCCGCAACCAACCCTTGTGCCGCCGCCTCTTCATACCCGGTCGTGCCATTGATCTGGCCGGCGCAATATAGCCCGGGCATGGCCTTCACTTCCAATGTTGGACGCAAAGCCCGCGGATCGATGTGATCGTATTCCACCGCATATCCAGGAACAACCATTTCAACGGCGCCCAACCCATCCATCGTACGCAACATAGCCAACTGCACATCAGCCGGCAGCGATGTGCTGATCCCGTTGGGATAGACCAGCGGCGTATCCAACCCTTCGGGTTCAAGGAAAACCTGATGGCCATCACGATCGGCAAAGCGGTGGATCTTGTCTTCGATCGAAGGACAATAGCGCGGCCCCGATGCCCCGATCGCCCCCGAAAACAGTGGCGAACGATGCAAGTTGGCGCGGATCACATCGTGGCTGCGAGCGTTGGTTCGAGTGATCGCGCAAAACACTTGCGGCAGCGCCCGGCCACCACCCAGTGCGGACATCGTCCATGGATCGGCATCAGATGGCTGTTCTTCCAACCGCGCCCAATCGATCGTCCGCCCGTCCAATCGGGGTGGGGTTCCGGTTTTCAGCCGTGCCATGGGTAGATCGGCGGCCCGCAATTGCTCGGCTAGTTTTTGCGCGGATTGTTCACCGATCCGCCCGCCAACCAATCGTTCTTCACCGCGGAACAGCACCCCACCCAAAAAGGTGCCAGTGCAGAGGATTACCGCAGAGGCATTCAATTCGACGCCATCAGCCAGGGTTAATCCTGTAACCCGCCCACCGGAAAACCGCAGCGCCGCCGCTTCACCTGCAATCAGGCTCAGATTTTCCTGGTGCTGCAAGGCATGGTGCACCGCAGCCTTGAATCGTTTGCGATCAGCCTGAATCCGTGGTCCCTGAACCGCGCTACCCTTGGACCGGTTAAGCATCCGATAGTGAATCGCCCCGGCATCAGCCGCACGGGCGATGATCCCATCGAATGCATCTACCTCGCGAACCAAATGGCCTTTGCCCAAGCCACCAATCGCCGGATTGCAGCTCATCGCGCCGATTGCATCGAGGGTGAAACTGACCAGCGCCGTGCGGGCACCCATCCGTGCCGCAACCGCTGCCGCTTCAACGCCGGCATGGCCACCCCCTATGACGATCACATCGAACGCGTGCATCAGCGCGCCTTAGCGGGCGATTACCGAACGGTCAAAGCGCGCGATGTTTCACGTGAAACATCACTTGCCGATGCAGAACCGTCCAAACAGCGCATCCAGCATATCTTCTGTAGTGGTCCGCCCAAGCAGAGCATCGAATGCCACCCGTGCCAAACGCAGGTTTTCCGCCACCAGCAGGGGATCGGTCAACGTCCCGGCCGACCCCAGTGATTCGGCAGCCTCACCCAACAATCGGTGTTGGCGAGCGTTGAGCGCAGCTTCACCGGGGCGCGGCATTGCCCGACTGGCCAGATCAATCAGATCGGCACGTAAGCGATCCATCCCCACCCCAGTCACCGCGGACAAGCGATGCCGTGGTGCAGTTTTGGCATGATAGTCAGTCCGATCGATCTGCGCTTCAATTTCCCATGCAGTCTTTGGCCCTTGACCGTCAGGTCCAAGCCACAGAACCAGGTCTGCATCGACCACAGCCGCCTTTGCACGCTCAACCCCGATCGCTTCGATTGCATCGGTGGTCGTATCAGTCAGGCCGGCGGTATCAATAAACCGAAACGGAATCCCGTTCAGCGCCACCGGGTGCATCAGAACATCGCGAGTGGTACCCGCGATTGGCGCAGTGATCGCCGCTTCGGTTTCGATCAGCGCATTAAACAAGGTGCTTTTGCCAGCATTAGGTGGGCCAGCCAGCACCACCTTGAAACCTTCACGCAAAGTTTCAGCCCGGGGTTTGGTCAGCCAGGCCGTGATTTCAGATTCCAACCCCGCGATCTGTGCTAAAAAGTTGGTAGGAAGCGAAGAAACATCATCTTCGTCAGCAAAATCAAGCTCCGCTTCAACCGCAGCTGATAGGCCTAGCAAACGTTCCCGCCAGCCATTAACCTCACGCGAGAACAAACCACCCGCCAGTGCCAAGGCTGATTGGCGCTGCAATTCGGTTTCGGCCGCAAGTAGATCCGCTAACCCTTCGGCTTCGGCAAGATCAATCCGGCCATTGGCAAAGGCCCGGCGGGTAAATTCTCCGGCAGTGGCCCGGCGCAATCCGGAAATCGCGGCAAGTGCAGCTTCAACAGCCGCAACCACCGCGCGCCCACCATGGCAATGCAATTCCAACGTATCTTCACCTGTCGCGGTATGCGGACCGGGCAGCCACAGCGCCAGCGCACGATCAAGCAGTTCCCCGTGGCTGTCCCGCACCGCAGCCGCAACCGCCTTGCGGGGCGGGAGTGCCCGGTGCAGCAATTGCTGCATCGCGGTTGCAGCAGCAGGTCCGCTAACCCGGATGATCGCGATCGCCGCCGGAGGCGCACCGCTGGACAAGGCATAGATCGTATCAGCCATCGTTCGCCCGACTGCCATGGTTGGGCAGTTCAGGGAAGAGCGCTCAATCCCGGTCTTGCGCTTTCTTCACCCCAGCATTGCTGCCCGCATCCATGAATTGCTGGAACAGTTTCATGCCCATCTGGCCCATCGGTGCCAGACCTTTGGCAAGATCCTGCAACTGATCGAGATTGGCAGCACCTTTCATGCCCTTCGCAATCGCATCGACATAAAACTGATTGGCCTGGGCAACATCCGGCAGACCAAGGAACTGCCGCGCCTCTTCCGGCGAGCAATCGATCTCAACGTGGATCTTCATTGTCTTCTCCTTCAGGGCCAACCAAAATGTCGCTCAGCAAGATGCAGGCTGGCATAGGCTCTTGGCAAAGTCCACGGGGGGCGTCAGGGTGATGCCAACCAGCCATGAATTTACCGAAATGGAGCCGCGAATGCCTGAAACAGTCCAGATCCCCACGCTTGATGGCAGCGCCACCATTCCGGTCTATGTTGCCCGGCCGATTGGCACCGCAAAAGCTGCGATCATCGTGATTCCAGAGATTTTCGGCGTTAATCCGGGCATCCGGCAAAAATGCGAAAAATGGGCTGCTGCCGGGTATCTCGCGGTAGCGCCGGATATCTTCTGGCGGTTCGCGCCCGGCGTAGAGCTTGACCCTGATGTGCCGGACCAACTGCAACAGGCGTTTGGTTACTTCCAGCAATACGATCCCACCGATGGGGTTTACGATATCGAAGCAACGATCCATTGGGCACGGCGCGAAGGTGTGGCCAAGGTGGGTTGCGCCGGTTACTGCCTTGGTGGCCGGCTGGCCTACATGGCTGCGGCCCGCACTGATATTGATGCCTCGGTCGGTTACTACGGCGTGATGATTGATACGATGCTGGACGAAGCCCATGCAATCGCCAACCCATTGATGCTGCACATCCCGACGGCGGATGGGTTCGTGCCCCCCGAAGCGCAGGCTGCGATCCATGCTGGGCTTGATGCCCATCCCAAAGTCACGCTGCACGACTATGCCGGGCTGGATCATGGGTTTGCTGCGGAAATGGGCAACCGCCGCAACGAAGCCGGCGCCGAACTGGCCGATCGTCGGACTGCTGAATTTCTGGCGACACATCTGGCCTGAACGCAGCCCACCGTTGACCAGACGCACAGCAGAGAAAGGCAGAATGTGACCCACGATCCACGCATCGCCCGGTGGCACGCTTATATGGCCAGTAATTGCGATGCTGCCTTGCTTTCCGCGCAACTAGCGGATGACGCGGTGTTTCATTCACCGGTGGTGCACACTCCGCAAGTGGGCAAAGCCAAAGTGATGATGTACTTGCTAGCCGCTGCGCAAGTGCTGGGGAACGACAGTTTTCGTTACGTCCGCGAACTGGTGGACGGACCTAATGCCCTGCTGGAGTTCACAGCGGAAATTGATGGAATCCAGATCAACGGAATTGATCTCATCCAGTTCGATGAAGCTGGAAAAATACAGGATTTCAAAGTGATGGTTCGGCCGCTCAAAGCGGTGAACAAACTGTGGGAACAGATGGCGGCGCAATTGCAAGCCGCATCTTGACAACCAATTCCTGCTCTTTCCCTAGTGCACTAGCGCCAGGGAAAGAGCGGAACATGGGGCCGTAATTTCAGCCTGTGTTTACTGGTTCATCGTGGCGAAGAAGTCTTCGTTGGTCTTGGAATCCTTCATCTTGTCGAGCAGGAATTCCATCGCATCGATTGTGCCCATCTGCATCAGGATGCGGCGCAGGACCCACATCTTGCTGAGTTTGTCCTTGCCGACCAGCAGTTCTTCCTTGCGGGTGCCAGACTTGCCGACATCGAGCGCCGGGAAGATGCGCTTGTCCGCAACCTTGCGATCAAGCACGATTTCCGAGTTGCCAGTGCCCTTGAATTCTTCAAAGATCACTTCGTCCATGCGGCTGCCGGTATCGATCAGCGCGGTGGCAATGATCGAGAGCGAACCACCTTCTTCGATGTTGCGGGCTGCGCCGAAGAAGCGCTTGGGGCGCTGCAGGGCGTTGGCATCGACACCGCCGGTGAGCACTTTACCCGATGAAGGAACAACGGTGTTGTAAGCGCGGCCAAGGCGGGTGATCGAATCCAGCAGGATCACCACATCGCGCTTGTGTTCAACCAGGCGCTTAGCCTTTTCGATCACCATTTCAGCCACTTGTACGTGGCGTGTGGCGGGTTCATCGAACGTCGAAGAAATCACTTCGCCCTTCACGCTGCGTTGCATGTCGGTAACTTCTTCGGGGCGTTCGTCGACCAGCAGGACGAGCAGGAACACTTCGGGATGGTTGTCGGTAATCGCCTTGGCGATGTTTTGCAGCAGCACGGTTTTACCCGTGCGGGGCGGTGCCACGATTAACGCACGCTGGCCTTTGCCCTGCGGGCTAATGATATCGATCACCCGGGCCGACTTGTCCTTGACCGTCGGATCGAGCGTATCGAGGTTAAGCCGTTCATCCGGATAAAGCGGGGTCAGGTTATCGAAATTGACCCGATGGCGAACCGCTTCGGGATCATCAAAGTTGACGCTGATCAGCTTGGTAATCGCGAAATAACGTTCGCCATCCTTTGGTGCACGGACTTCGCCTTCCACAGTATCACCGGTGCGCAGGCCCCATTTACGGACCTGGTTGGGCGAAACATAGATATCGTCCGGCCCGGCAAGATAGTTTGCTTCGGGGCTGCGGAGGAAGCCGAACCCATCGGCCAGCACTTCGATCGTGCCGATCCCCAGGATCTGTTCGCCATCTTCGGCCAGTTCCTTGAGAATGGCGAACATCAGATCCTGCCGGCGCAGGGTTGATGCGCTTTCAACGCCAAGTTCTTCGGCCATTTCGACCAGTTCGGCGGAAGTCTTTTTCTTGAGTTCTTTAAGGTGCATTACAAATCGTCCATCCGGGGGATGCTTCAGGTCTGGAAAATGGCCGGCGGATCATGGGGCTTGGAGAAAGCAGATCGTACCACGTGCTAGCGCGGTCTTGTGCCGGTCAAGCCTTGCAAATAGGCGCGCATGGAAGCCGCGTCAACGCTTCACAACCGGCTATCGGTCAGAATGGTTTCAGGATTACCATGATCACGATTACGGCTGCAGCCATGCCGGGAACTTCGTTCAAGATCCGCAATTGCCGGCCACTAAGCCGTCGCTCACCCTGGGCAAGCTGGGTGTGATAGCCGGAAAGCCAGACATGGTAAGCCGATAGCACCAGCACGAAAGCCAGTTTGAGATGGAACCACGGCGCACCGAATGCACCAATCACCAGCGCCAAAGATAGGCCCAGCAACCATGTAACGGCCATTGCCGGCCATAGGATGATCCGCAGCAAGCGGCGTTCCCGTTCCACCCACAGGGCATTTTCCGGCGCATCCGGGGCACATTCCTGATGGTAGACGAAATAGCGCGGCAGCATGAACAACCCGGCCATCCAGAAGATCACGAAGATCACGTGACCGGCTTTGAGCCACAGATATGTCACGGCAAGCACCTCATCCATGGATACCTTTTAACTGATCAGCGCCAGCCACGCACCAGTTCAAGCAGGTCGCTAACATGTTCCAGCGGCGTGGTTTGGCCAATACCATGGCCAAGATTGAACACGTGCGGCCGATCGGCAAAAGCATCAAGCACCCGGCAGGCCTGCATGGATAATTCATCGCCGCCAGCCAGCAGTAGCAGGGGATCGAGATTGCCCTGTACCGGCAATCCGGCGGGCAATTCGCGCGCCGCCCACAAGGGATCGATGGTTTCATCAATGCCCACCGCGTCCACCCCAGTTTCCCGGGCATAAGCGGGCAATTTTTCGCCCGAACCCTTGGGAAAGCCGATTACTGGCACATCGGGGAAGCGCGCCTTGATCTGCGCAGTAATTGCCGCATTCGGGGCAATCACCCAGCGTTCGAACTCAGCCGGAGCCAGACTGCCTGCCCAGCTATCGAACAATTGGATCGCTTCAGCTCCGGCTTCAATCTGACCGGCAAGGTATTCCACGGTCACCCCGATGATCGCATCGATGATTGCCTGAAAACCACCGCGATCACGATAGGCCATTGCCCGGGTTTCGTGCTGATCGCGGCTGCCTTCGCCATTGACCATATAAGTTGCCACGGTCCACGGGCTGCCGGCAAACCCCAGCATCGTCTTGTCTGCCGGGAGCTGTGATTTGACCAGTTGAACAGTGTCATAGATCGGGGTCAGGCGTTCCGGCACGGCTTGCAGCGCATTCAGCCCGGAATCGACCAACCGCGGGCTCAGGTGCGGGCCTTCGCCAGCTAGAAACTGTAAATCCTGTCCCATCGCATAAGGCACGATCAGAATATCGGAAAACAGGATCGCACCATCAAAACCATAGCGCCGGATTGGTTGCAGGGTGATTTCGGCTGCGGCCTGGCTATCGTAAACCAGCGCCAGAAATCCGCCCTTTTCTGCTCGCAATGCGCGGTATTCGGGAAGGTAGCGACCGGCCTGACGCATCAGCCATACTGGCCGTGGCCGCAGGTTTTCGCCGCGCAGGGTATTGAGGAGCAAACCGGGCATTGCTTCGCGTTCCAATCAAAAATGTAACCGATCAAACAATAATCAAATTAGATTTTGTAAAAGGTTTTAGGTGTTGTTGTGCTGTGGATAGTGGGAACAGCCGCGCCTTGCCCGAATTGTCCCGGTATGAACAGGGCAAAGCGCACTTCGAATCGTGCGACTGTGGCGTCAAGCCAAGGTTATCCTCCCTATCCCCAGCCTGTGGGGAACACTGTCCACCTGTCCACAAGTGCCCGATTGGAATCGGGGCAATGGGGGTGCAATTGCATCCCAAACTTGTCCGGGTGCTTGTCCCGTGGTTTATGCGGCAAATCATCCACAGGACGCCCCACGTTATCCCATGCCTCGCCTGCACCTTCACCTGCTGTCGGATTCGACAGGCGAAACGCTCGAGATGGTTGCCAAAGCGGCGCTCGCGCAGTTTGAAGGGGCTGAGGTTATCCGCCATTTCTGGCCGATGGTCCGATCACAGCAGCACCTTGACCGGATCATGGGGGAAATTGCCGCGAATCCGGGGTTGGTGTTCTTTACCATGGCCAACATGGAAACCCGCACCCGCCTGATGGAGCGATGCCGGGCGCTGGGTTTGCCAGTGGTTCCGGTGCTTGAAACCGCGATTGAGGCGTTGGGTGCGGCGCTGGGGCAGCACCCGCACGCACGCCGGCCGGGTAGCCAGCACGCGATGGACGCGGCCTATTTCGCGCGGGTCGATGCGGTGCATTATACCATCGCCCACGATGATGGGGTGCTGTGGGAAGATTGGGAAGAAGCCGATATCGTGCTGGCCGGGGTTTCGCGTACCTCGAAAACGCCGACCAGCATTTATCTGGCGCAACGCGGTTATAAAGTCGCAAATATTCCGATCGTGGTTGAAAGCCCGCCGCCCCCGGCGTTGTTTGGGTTGAAGCACCCGCTGGTGGTGGGGCTAACCACAGCGCCTGAACGCCTGATTCAGGTGCGGCGCAATCGCCTGCTGTCGTTAAACCAGTCACCCGAAACCGCTTATGTCGATCAGGAAGGTGTGGCCCGCGAAGTGCAGTTTGCCCGGCGGATGTTTGCCGACAACGATTGGCCAGTGATCGATGTGACCCGCCGTTCGATCGAAGAAGCGGCCGCGGCGATCATCAACCTTTATAACGAATTTCGCGCCCCGAAAGATGAAGGGTTGGCATGACACTGGTACTGGCTTCGCAAAGCGGATCGCGCCAGGCGATGCTGACGGCGGCCGGTGTGCCGTTTACCGCGGTTCCCGCCCGGATCGATGAACGCGGCCTCGAAGCCACGCTGGGTGAAGCCGCGCCAGCACAGATCGCGCTGGCGTTGGCTGAAGCCAAGGCGTTGGCGGTGGCCGAAACACATCCCGATGCGCTGGTCCTGGGCAGCGATTCCCTGGTCGAAGTTGAAGGCCGCCGGTTCGATAAACCCGCCAGCCGGGCGGACGCGGCCGAGCATCTCCGGTTCTTTTCAGGCAAGGCGCTGCGCCTGCACAGCGCCACGGCGCTGGTTCGCGGGAGCAAAGTGGTCTGGCAGCACGCCGCGCTGGCGGTGTTGACCGTACGCCCGCTCAGCGCCGCCTTCATCAGCGATTACCTTGACCACGAATGGCCCGAAGTCAGCCATTGCGTTGGTGTGTTCCGGATTGAGGCCCGCGGCGTGCAATTGTTCGAAACGATCACGGGCGATCACTTTACCGTGCTGGGAATGCCCTTGTTGCCAGTGCTTGGTGCGCTTCGGCAGTTGGGGGAATTGCCGCAATGACCGCCTATGCCGAAGTGATCGGCGATCCGATCGTGCAATCGAAAAGCCCGGCGATCCACAAGTTCTGGTTGGGCCAACTGGGCCTGCCCCACGATTACCGCGCGGCGCATGTCACCCGGGCGGGGTTGGCCGATTATATCGCCAGCCGCCGCGGCGATCCCGCTTGGCGCGGCTGCAACGTGACCATGCCACACAAGCAGGCGGTGATGCCGTTGCTCGATGCGATCGATCCGCAAGCGGCGCGGATCGGGGCGGTCAACACCGTGGTGCGCGGAGTTGACGGCCGGTTGACCGGGTACAACACCGATGTGGCCGGTTTTCTGGAACCCTTGGCACCCATTCTGGCCCAGCCCCATCATTTTCGCATGGCGCGGATCCTGGGGGCAGGCGGTGCTGCGCGCGCGATCATCAGCGCCCTGACCGACAAAGGGTTCGTGCTGGTGGTGGCCGCGCGCGATCCCGCCAATGCCCATGCGCTGCTTGATGAACTGGCGACAGGGAATGATCACCATGCTGTCGATCTGGCGCATTTTGCCCCAGCCACTGATTTTGCCTTCGATGACCGCGAAGGGTTGCTGGACCTGATCATCAACGCCAGTCCGCTGGGGATGGCAGGGCAGCCGCCGCTCGAATTCGATTTCAGTCATGCTCCGCCCGGGAGTGTGGTTTACGATATCGTCACCCATCCGCTTGACACCCCCTTGCTGATCGAAGCCCGGCGGCGCGGGTTTGTGACGATCGATGGGTTGGCCATGCTGATCGGACAGGCCGCCGCCGCCTTCGAGAAATTCTTCGGGGTTGCGCCGCCGCGCGGCCGCGATGCCGAACTGCGCAGGATGTTGACTCAATGAGCGAACAGCCGCCATCGCGCCGATCTGGCCCACTGATCCTTGGCCTGACAGGTTCGATCGGGATGGGTAAATCCGCCGTTGCGGCGATGTTTCAGGGATTGGGCGTTCCGGTGTTCGATGCCGATAAGGCTGTGCATGAATTGCAGGGACCGGGCGGCGCCCTGTTGGTCCCGATCGAACGCGAATTTCCCGGCACGACCGGTGCCGCCGGGGTTGATCGCCAGAAACTTGGTGCGGCGGTGTTCGGCGATCCTGCCGCGCTCGCCCGGCTGGAAGCGATCGTTCATCCGGCGGTGGGGGCGATGCGCCATCAATTCCTGTCCGACAACCAGGACCAGCCGTTGATCGTGTTCGATGTGCCGCTGCTGTATGAAAAGGATGGCTGGAAAACCGTTGATGCGGTGGTCGTGGTATCCGCTCCGGCCGAAATGCAGCGTGCCCGGGTGCTGGCCCGGCCGGGGATGACAGTCGAAAAGTTTGAAAAGATCCTGACGCTGCAGGTGCCTGATGCCGAAAAACGGGCGCGTGCGGATTACGTGATCGATACCGGCACCACCCTGTCGGAAACCCGCCACGCGGTGCAGCAGCTGGTCCATTCGCTGACACAAAAGGCCGCGAACCCACGCTAAGAAATTTGCACCATCCCCCCTTGTCAGCAGCGCGTGGCTGGCCGATATCATCCAGTAATGCGTGAGATCATTTTCGACACCGAAACGACAGGTCTTGATCCCAAGACCGGCGATCGACTGGTCGAAGTGGGTTGCATCGAAATGATCAACCGGGTGCCCACGGGCCGCACCTACCACGCCTATTTCAATCCCGATCGCGATATGCCCGCTGCAGCGGAAGCGGTGCATGGGCTGTCTGCGGCGTTCCTGTCGGATAAACCGCGGTTCCATGAATGTGCGGCTGATTTCCTTGAATTCATCGAAGATTCGATGCTGGTCGCGCACAATGCCGGGTTCGACTTTGGCTTTATCAATGCCGAACTGGAAATGTGCGGGTTGGAACCCGTTAGCCGCACCCGGATGATCGATACCGTGGCGCTGGCCAAAGTGCGCCATCCCGGGGCCAAGCTCAGCCTTGATGCGCTCTGCACGCGCTATGGCATCGATCGCAGCCACCGCACCCGGCACGGCGCGTTGCTCGACGCCGAACTGCTCGCTCAAGTCTATGTCGAGTTGACCGGGGGCCGCCAGATTGGCCTGTCACTCGCCGCTGAATCTCAGGATGCTCTGGTTGCACCGGTGGCCACGCCGGTGCGCGAGCGACCCTTTCGCCCCGCCCGGCCTCATGCCGCCAGCGAGGCGGAACTGGCGGCACATGCCGCCTTTCTCGAAACGGTCAAGTCGCCGCTCTGGCACGATTAGCGAAAGGGGCGAGTGATCCGGTTCGGGCTTTAGCGATAGGAGAAGGCAAGACATGGATATTCGCGTTTCCGGCCATCAGATCGAAACCGGTGTTGCGCTGCAAGCGCACGCGCAGGACCGCCTCACCGCGATTGCCGACAAGTATTTTACCGGCGCCCTCTCCTCGCACGTTACCTTCAATCGCGCGCCGGCTGGGGCATTCCGCTGCGATATCGTCACACACGTGATGCAGGGCTTGATCCTCAAGGGAGCGGGGATCGCGCACGATGCGCATATCGCGCTCGATCAGGCGGCGGAAAAAATCGATAAGCAGCTGCGCCGCTACAAACGGCGGCTTAAGGACCGGCATGCAGCCGTAGCCCATGCCCAGCGCGCCGAAGAAGCGGCTTACACTGTGTTCGTCGAACCCGATGAAGATGCGGAAGAGGTGACGGTTGATGCGCCGGTGGTGATTGCCGAAACCCGGGTTGACGTGCCCGAAGCCACCGTTTCCGATGCGGTGATGATGCTCGATCTGCGCAACACCAATGCGCTGTTGTTCAAAAACGCGGGCAGTGGAAAACACAATATGGTGTACCGCCGGGGCGATGGATCGATCGGCTGGGTTGAACCTTCCTGACGCGCCCGCTAAAGGCGCGCGTAATTTCAAGGATGAGGATGGGGGCAGACAAGCGGGTGTTTCGCTTGGGTTGCCCCTGTCCATATTCGCCGATCAACGGGGATTGAAAGCCCGCCTATGACCGCACTATTCCAACTTCAGCCCGAAGCCGTTGATATTGTTGACGTTGACAGCAAGGGCGCCATTCTCGAGCAGCTCGCAGCGCGTTTTTCCGGCGTTTATGGGCTTGATCCTACGCTCGTGCTTGAACGGATCGAAGAGCGCGAAAAACTCGGCAGCACCGGGTTCGGTCGCGGGGTGGCGATTCCCCACGCCCGGATTCCGGGGCTCAATCGCCCGGTTGCGGCGTTTTTCCGGCTAAAAGCGGCGGTGGCGTTCGATGCTGCCGATGGGATGCCGGTCAACATGGTGTTCGGCCTGCTTTCCCCTGAAGCGGCGGGCGCGGCGCATTTGCATGCCCTGGCGGCGATCAGCCGGATGATGCGCGATGATGCGATGCATGCGGCGTTGGCCGAAGCGCCGGGCAGCGAAGCGCTTTACGCGTTGCTTGCCAATTCGATCGATCGCGACGCGGCCTGATCGGCGGATGCGCGGCCAACCATGACGGAGCGGCTGCCAGCACACCTTGAAGTGGCGGGATTGCGCCGCGCGGTGGACGCTGCGGGCGGTTTTGCATCGGTGCTGCACAAAGGCGAACGCGAAGCAGGCACGATCCTGGTTGTTTTGATCGATAAGGGCCAAAACCCGCGGGTTTTCGAACGGATGCCCAGCCTTGATCCTGCCCACAATGGTGATCGGATCTGGACGCTGACATATAGCGAAAGCCCTGATAACGCATATAATATCACTGAATACCTTGCGCGCAGGGCGGCGCAGGATAGCGATTTGTGGATTATTGAACTGGATATCGCGGATGGGGAACGGCTCATCGGATTAACCGGCGAGCTTGGTTGACTGTGCTGCACTGCGGAATCTAGGGGCGCGCACGTTCTACGGATGTGCGCAGGCGGCGCGGAAGGCACTACGGCTTTCTTTGCTAGCACGCAGACGGGGGGCGGCCGGCAGGATTTCAGGCCAAAGGCATGGGGCATTCGTCCCGAACCCTTTCCTCCTCCTGCGCCGGGCCAGTCCACCGCCCAATTTGAAGTTTTAATGAGTCGTAAGCTTAACCTGGCCAGTGCCGTTGCCGTGGCCGCCACAATTCTTGCTACCCTTGTCAGCGCCGACGGTTCGGGCGCGGTCGCGCAGAGCCTTGCTCCCGCAGCGATCATTCAGCAACCGGGCACACCCTCCCTTTCACAGCCCATGGTTCAGCCGCAGCCCACTGTGGCCGGCGATGTAACCGGGGCTGAATTCGATGCCGATGTTGCGCCCAAGGCCGCATCATTGGCCGAACTCGTTGCCAACCAGCCCCAGCCCGACGACCTTTCGCGTGAGCTGAACTGCCTGGCCGGCGCAATTTACTTCGAATCGAAAAGCGAATCGCTTGAAGGCCAGCTCGCTGTTGGCCGGGTGATCGTGGCGCGTTCGAAATCGGGCCGGTTCCCCAGTTCGTATTGCGGCGTGGTGTTCCAGCGCTCGCAGTTTTCGTTCGTGCGCGGCAATGCGATGCCCGGCATCGCCAAAAGCTCGCGCGGGTGGAAGAATGCCGTTGCGATCGCCCAGATCGCGCATGAAGGCAGCTGGAAAAGCCAGGTTGAAGGCGCGCTCTATTTTCACGCCGCGCGCGTTTCGCCCAGCTGGCGGATGACCCGTCTGGCGCGGGTTGATAACCACGTATTCTATCGCTGATCCGCGGCCAAACCGCGATGCAGTGCAACGGGGCGGGCCGCAAGGTCCGCCCTTTTGCATTCTAGGTTACCGCTTATTCGCGCCGCAATTGCACCCACACCGGGGCATGATCGCTGGCCTTTTCCCGGCCGCGATGCGCCTTGTCGACACCGCAGGCGACCAGCCGATCCGCCAGTTCGGGGGAAAGCAGCGCATGGTCGATCCGGAACCCGTGATCGCGCTGCCACGCGCCGGCCTGATAATCCCAGAACGTCCAGATCCCACCCTGCGGGTTGTGCAAGGCCAGCGCATCGGTCCAACCAGCATGGAGCAGGCGGGCATAAGCATCGCGCGATTCTGGCTGCATCAAGGCATCGTCGGCCATAGCCGCAGGTGACCAGATATCGTGATCGTGCGGCACAACGTTGTAATCGCCGATTACCAGCGCCGGCACTTCCTCGGCGGCGATGGCCTGCATCCGTTGGCGCAGGCGTTCCATCCAGCGCAGTTTGTAATCAAACTTCGGCCCGGGCTGCGGGTTGCCGTTCGGCAGGTAAATACACGCCACGCGGATGCCGAACACCTCAGCCTCTAGATAGCGGGCGTGTTCGTCTTCGGGTTCGCCGGCCAGACCGCGCTGCACTTCGACCGGGGTTGTGCCATCGGCAAGGATCGCCACACCATTGAAGCCCTTTTGCCCGTGCCACAGCGCGTGATAGCCCAGCTTGTGGAATTCATCGGCGGGAAAGCCTTCGTCCTGCGTCTTGATTTCTTGCAGGCAGGCGATCGCCGGGCGGGTTTCTTCAAGCCATTCCAGCAACCGGGGCAACCGGGCCTTGATCCCGTTGATGTTGAAACTGGCGATCTTCATCAGACGGCAAAGCTCGACCCGCAGCCACACCCCGATGCGGCATTGGGGTTTTCGACCCGGAACGCCGCCCCACCGAGCGATTCCACATAATCGACCATGCTGCCCGCCACGAGATCAAGGCTGACCGGATCGACCACCAGCGTCACGCCATCGGTGGCCACCGCCAGATCATCGGCAGCAGCGGCATCGTCCAGCGCAAACTTGTATTGAAAACCGGAACAGCCGCCGCCTTCAACCGCTAGCCGCAGGATCGCGGGTTTGCCTTGCTTGGCAGCAATGGCAGCAACCCGCGCGGCGGCGGCAGGGCTAAGGGTCATCGTCGGGGTATTCATGCCCGCAGATGTAAGCGCTGTGCCCGCCGGGGGCAAGGTTGGGTTAACGGGCGGGTGGCCGCAATTCCGGGTCAGGCGCTCTGGATATAGCTGCGCATGGCTTCGGCTTCGGCTTCGATCCGATCGATCCGGTACTTTACCAGATCCCCGATCGAGATAAACCCGATCATTTCGCCGCGGTCGGTAACCGGCAGGTGGCGGATTCGCCGCTGGGTCATCAGTGCCAGCGCTTCGAGTACGCTGGTTGATGGGCTAACGGTAATCGCCGGAGCGGTCATCACCTCGCGAACGGTTTTATCCAGCATCGCTGGCCCGGATTGCGCCAATTGGTGCACGACATCGCGTTCGGAAAAGATCCCGGCGATCAGGCCGCCGGAAAATACCGGAACCGCACCGATCCGCCGTTCAGCCAATAGCCGCACAACATCACCGACGCGGTCCAAAGCGTCGCACACGGCAATAGTGGTGGTTCTTCCCTCGATCAGGCGCGCAATCGTCATGGCCGCTCTCCCGGTTAGGTAGAGCGCGATGATGCCATGAAGATTGCGGGTTGGCGAGTCTGGGTTACGGTTCGGCGCGGTCGGCCGGATAGAGGCGGAAATCTTCCACCGGAGTGCCGCCGATCAGGTGTTCCTGGATGATCCGTTCAAGCACGTCCTGCGTGCAGGAATGGTACCAGACCCCTTCCGGGTAAACCACCGCGACCGGGCCAGCGGCGCAGATCTTCAGGCAATCAGCCTTGCTGCGCGCGATCCCACCATCCCGATCCAACCCCAATTCCTTGAGCCGCCGCTTGAGGAATTTCCACGCCGGGGCACCCACCGCGGCGGAGCAGCATTCGCCCTTTTGCGGTTCGGCGCACAGGAAGATGTGCCGCTGGGTTGCATCGCCCCCGTTGGTGGCCAGTGCGGCGCGGGCGCGGGCCAGTTCGTCGCTTGCCCCGGTCATGCGGCCAGCGTCCATTGCGCGAGCAGTGCGGCGCGAAAATCGTCCGGGATCGGGGATGGGGCATCGCCATCGATGCAGACAATCACCGAACGGGCAAAGGCCACATTGCGGCCCTGCTGGGTCAACAGCTGGATCACCACCAGACTGGTGCGGCCCACGCTTTCCACCGCGGCCTGCACTTCGACCGGATCGGGGAAGTATCCTTGCGCCAGATATTCGATCCCCATGCTGGCCACCATTGCGCGGCGCGGGGCGATCGCATCGCGAAAGCCCATCGCGAAGTTAAAGCGCACCCGGCCATCTTCCATCATCGCCGCCAGCGCAACGTTGTTGAGGTGGCGATTGGGATCGACATCGGCAAAGCGGGTCGAGGTTACCACCCGAAAGGGATAGCGAGCGGGATCGAGCAATACGGGATCAGGACGGGCCATTGCCTTATTGCCCCGGCTTGAGCCAGCGTGCCAGCCAGTCGAACACCGTGGTGTGCCACTGCAGCGAATTTTTCGGTTTCAGCACCCAGTGGTTTTCATCGGGGAAGACCAGCAGCTGGCTGGGCACGCCCTTGCGTTGCAACGCGGTGAAGGCCGCCAGCCCTTGGGTGTAGGGAATCCGGAAGTCCTTTTCGCTGGTAATCACCAGCATCGGGGTTTGCCAATTGGCCACGTGGTTCACCGGGTTCCACTTTTCGAATTCGGCCGGGGCTTCGTAATAAGGGTGGCCGCCGTGTTCCCATTCATCGAACCACAGTTCTTCGGTTTCATAAGCCATCGCGCGGGCATCGAACACGCCGTCGTGCTGGACCAGGCACTTGAAGCGATCCGGCCACTGGCCGGCGATCCAGTTCATCATGTAGCCACCATACGATGCGCCCAGCGCGCAGGCATTGGCGCCATCCAGTTCGGGATGGCGGGCCAGCGCATCGGCCAGACCCAGCTTGAGGTCTTCGAGCGGCTTGCCCCCCCAATCGCGGTTGATCGCATCGGTAAAGCCTTGCCCGTACCCGGTTGAACCGTGGAAATCGATCGCCATCACGGCATAGCCTTGCGCCGCGAACAGCCGCGGGTTCCAGCGGAACGACCAGCTATCGCCGAACGATCCTTGCGGCCCGCCGTGGACCAGCAATAGCACCGGCAGCTTGCCTGCGGCGTTGGCGGGTTCGTGCAGTTGCCCCCACACGGTATCGCCATTGGCACCGGTGAAGCTGAACCGCTGGGTGACGACCGGGGCCATCGCGGCCAGTTGGGCATCGTTGGCATGGGTCAGCGCGGCCCCCGCCTTGCCCGGTTCCGCAATGTATACTTCGGCCGGCCGGGCCACCCCATCGCGAGTGTAAAGCATGCGCCCGTCGGCCAGCGGGGTGAGGTTTGCGATGTGCCCTTCGTTCTGGCCCTTGGCTGCCAGCTTCAGGCGGGTAACTTTGCCACTGGCGATATCGATGCGGAACACCGGCACATCCATCACGTCTTCGGCGGTGACCAGCAGTGCACGCGAATCCGGGGTCCACGCGATCGATCCGGCTGAACGGTCCCAGCCCTGCGTCAGCGTCCGGTGTTCACCGGTTTGCAGGTTGATCAGCTGCACCACCAACCGATCGGCTTCGTATCCGGCGCGCGCCATCGCGGCATAGGCCAGCCATTTGCCATCGGGCGATGGCGTGGGGGCGGTATCGGTGCCGCGGTTCGCCGCGGTCAGGTTGTGGGGGGTGCCGCCATCCAGCGGGCTGTGCCAGATGTCGAGGTTGGTCGAAGTCGGCTCGTTGCGGTCAGCTTGGCGTGCAGCAAAGAACACGCTCTTGGAATCTGCGCCCCACGCCAGGTCTTCGCCGCCGCCCATCGGTTTGGACGGGGTATCGCCGGTCAGCGTACCAACCGGCCCGTCCAGCGCGATGGCAGCGCCGGTGACCTTGCCGGCACCATCCAGCGTGACAGCAAATCCGCGGCTGTAATTGCCGGGCGTTTCCCACGCATCCCAGTGCCGCACAAAACCGACGCCATCTTGATAGAGGCGGCCGGTGCCAGGGCCGGGCAGCACGGTGTTGCCATCGCTGTCACAACCCAGCGTGGGGCAATCCCGCGCGACATCACCCCACACCAACACGCGCCGGCCATCAGGGGAAAGCTTGAACCCGGCAACATCGGCCTTGAAATCGCTGGCTTGCACCGGGGCGGCCCCCGCCACGGTCAGATCGAGCAGCCACAGCTGATCCTTGCCTGATTTGTCCGAGATGAAATAGAGCCGCTTGCCATCGGGGCTGAACGCCGGGCTGGTTTCCGCGGCATCAGGCAAGTCGGCAAGGCGCTCCGGCGCGGCGTTCTTCGTGCCGCGCTTGATGGCCACCCGCCACAACCCGGTAGTGCGCGTGTAATTGGCGGGATCGGTATCGGTTTGCTGGTAGACCACCCATTGGCCATCCGGCGAGGCCACCGGCGCGCCGATCCGCTTGAGCGTGAGGAGATCCTGCACCGCCATGGGGCGGGCGGGCGCATCAGCCAGCGCCGGGGTGGCAGCCAAGGCCAATGGCGAGAACAGCAGGGCGGCGAGCGCGCGGTGTGCGACAGATGATTTGATCATGCCGCAGGGTTAGCGGCACCGGCGCAGCGGGGAAAGGGCGATTCAGCCCTGCTTGCCGACGATCCGGGCGATCTCCACCGCCACCATGCGTTCAACCAGTTGCGGCAGGTGCTTGTCGAGCCATTCGGACAGCGCCGGGCGGAGCAGGTCCCGCACCAGCCCTTCGAGCGAGGTTTCCCCTGAACGCACGATCTGCGGCGGCGCGCCGGGTTCGGACAGCATCGCCAGCGCGGCCAGAGAATCGCTGATCGAAGTGGCCGTATCGGGGGTAACCAGCGCTGGGCCGCCAGGGCTATCACCATCGATGCACGATCCGATCGCGGCAAGATCGAGCACGTCGTCGTCGGAGCTGGACAGATCATCGGCGGCGGCATCATCGATCCCGCGGGTGGCCCGTTCGCGGCGTTCAGCCGCAGCGCCCGCCCGATTGTCGCGTGCGATCACTTGCTTGATCGATTCGAGGATTTCCTCGACCGAAGGTTCACCCGATTGGCGCATTGCCGCTTGTCCGCTCAATTGTTCCGTTAAAATCCGCCGCGGAGGCCATGCTCCGATGGGCAGAATCGTTACGGCTTACCTGAACCGTCCTGCGCCTTGGTGTCAACGGTGCGGGTGGCGTGCGGGGTGGGGGCAGGATCGCTGCTCCAGTCCCAGATGTTGGCCTTGACGCGGGCATAGTTCGCGCCCGGATCATACAGCGCGCCGCCATCCAGCCCCAGATCATCAGCATCGGCCTTGCCAGTGGCGGCCAGCAGGTTGAAGCCGGCCACATAGGCATTGCGCCGGGCCGTAACGAGCTGGACTTGCGCGTTCAGCAGTTCGTTTTCGGCGTTGAGGATATCAAGGATCGTCCGATTGCCGACGGTGTTTTCGGCCCGGACCCCTTCGAGGCTGAGTTGGGCGGCATCGACTGCGGTTTGCGATGAATCGATCAGGCTCAACGCCGCTTGCCACTGAGCATAGGCCGACCGGACATTGGCCACCACGGCGCGTTCAACACCGATCTCCTGTTCCATCGTCGCGCCTTCGCGGGCCTGCGCCTGCCGGCGCTGGGCGGCGGGCAAGCCGCCTTGGAACAACGGGATCGAGGCGCGCACTCCGGCGGTGGCGCTGGTGGTGTTTTGCAGCGCGCCGGGAATGCCGTTGGTGCCAAGGTAATCGGAATAGTCCGTTCCCGCGAACACGCTGATCCGGGGCAAGCGCCCTGCGCCCGCTGCCGCGGTATCATAGCCGGCTGCCTTGCTGCGCTGGCGTGCGGCCAGCAGATCGGGGTTGTTGGCCAGCGCGATGTCCACCGCATCGTCGGCGCTGGCGGGCAGCCCGGTCAGTGGCGGCGGGGCATCCAGCGCTTCGGGGGCCTTGCCGATCACCTGAATATACCGTTCGCGCGCGGCGGTCAGGTTGGCCTGCGCCGAACGGGTCTGGCCCCGGGCCAGCGCCAGCCGCGATTGCGATTGCGCCACGTCGGTCCGGGTCAGATCGCCGATTTCAAACCGGTCGCGCGTGGCCTGCAGGTTCACTTCCAGCCGCTGCACGTTCTGGCGGTTGAGATCGACCACCGCCCCGGCCAGAATGACATCCATGTAAGCCGCGGTGGCCTGTGAAAACACACCGCTTTCCACCCCGCGCAGATCGGCCTGCCCGGCAACGACGCGGGTCTTGGCGGCGCGAATCGAATTCTTGATTCCCCCGCCAGCATAGACCGGCAGCCCGGCGTTGGCCTGCAGATCGAGGTTGCGTTCCGGTGCCAACGGATTCGACACGCTGGATTTGAGGAATTCGCTATACGTTGCGGTGCCCGAAAGCGATGGCAGTGCCGCAGCCCGCGCGATCGGCACCGTTTCATCCACCGCGCGCTGCGCGGCGCGGGCGGCCTGAATCGTCGGGTTGGTGTTGTAAGCCATCACCAGCGCGCCGCGCAGATCATCCGCCCGCAAGGGGGCTGCAGCCATCACCAGGGCACCCGGCAGCGACAGCCACAGGGCGATTCGCGTTGTGCGGCGCGCGGCACGGGCGCTGGTGGTGATGGTCATGCTTAGAAGCTCCAGCTTTTCGGGGCGGCGAATTCGGCCAGCACCGGGATGCCGATTTCGGCCAGGGGCAACAGTGCGGCTTGGCCGCCCAGCACGCGCCCCGCGGCCAACCGGGTTACGCCGCGTTGGACCAGACCGGTCACGATCCGGCCCCCTTCGGCCAGTTCGGCGGCAAGGCCGGTAGGCAAGTGTTCGATCGCGCCATCGATCAGCAGCAAAGTATAAGCACCCTTGCCCTTGCGCGTCACAGCATCAACGGCGGAAATCACATCCACTTTTCCAGCCAGCGGGCGGACCAGCGCGGCAAGGTAATCGCTGCCGCAGCTGACCAGCAGGACTTTGTCTGCGGCCACGGGGGCTGCTTCGCTGAGCATCCGGCCATGAACCAGCGGGGCGGGCAGGGCGTGGCCATCGCCCAGCGGGATCGCCCGGTCGATATAGGCATGGCCGCTGGCCTGCGCCGGCACGAACGCTTCGCGCGGCGTGTTGGCGAAGGCCGCCAGCACCCATTCTTCGTTCACGCCGCTGACGCGCAGCTGGCTGTCGATCATGGCCTTGCGGGCGGTTGCGGTATCGGTATTGGCAGGACGTACGGCGGTCTTGGTCATCGGTGAACCCTTTGGACACACTGTATTGCACAGGCAACACAGCGGCGCAATTGGTTGCCTTCTAGGCGAAGCTCTTTCGCGCGCCAAGGACTTTGAAGCCAAGTGCTTTGACGGACAAAAAACGCGGGCCTAAGGGGGTGCGGAAATTTGCGCACAACAGCCGTGATGGAGCGAACGATGGCCGAAATGGTGACGATCCGCGAGGAAGA
>JBDKLL010000054.1:0-7874 GCA_039795595.1 Pseudomonadota bacterium | reverse complement strand
CCGCTCGCGCGCTGGCCATTTGCCGCAGACGCGAATCGAATTCCAGCTTTCTCTTCAGCAGCCTTTGCTGCTCGGCGTAAGCCCCTTCGGATAAATCGCGTTCAAACCGCGCCGTGGCATCGGCCAGCGCGGCTTCCAGCGCCGGGCGCTCAACCAGCAATCCGACCGCCTGGGCAAGGTCGGCATGGGCCTGATCGATCGGCGCATCGTCGGCCAGAAAGCCGAAACGAAGCGAAGCATATTCATCGGGACGCGGGGCTGCCAGACCCCGGTCCGCCAATATGGTGGCAAGTGCCTCAGTTTCAAGCACTGCGCCGCGATCGATTGCATCGATCAGTTCGGCAAACCGCGGATCGGCCAGCGCGGCATGGGCCAGGGCATCGGCGTGACGGCTGATTTGTGCCGGAAAGCGCAGCAATCCGGCCAGCACCGCGGCAGACAACGCATCGCGGGTTCCCGTGGAGCGGCGCAGGCGGGCGATGCTTTCAGGATTGGTGCGCGGCGTGAATTGTGCGCCGCCGCTGCGCCCCGGCGTACGGGGCTGCCATTCGCGCACGGGGCGGGGCGGAAAGGCAAAGGCTGAAAACCGCTCCAGCAATTCGCGGCGATATAGTGCCTTGATATCGCCATCGGCGATGGTTTCGACATGGGCCAGCAGGCGCGCCTTCAAGCCGGCCTTGTCCTCGGGCGAGGTCAATGGCGCAGCATCGCGTTCGTGTTCCCACAGCACATCGAGCAACGAGTGCGGTTGGGCCAGTAGCGCTTCCATTGCCCGCGGCCCATCGCGCTTGATCAGATCGTCCGGGTCCATCCCTGTGGGCAGACGCACGATTCGCAAGCTGTGAGCCGGGCGCAGCAGGGGCAGGGCGCGGGCAACGGCGCGCATGGCTGCGCGCTGGCCGGCGGCATCGCCGTCAAAACACAGGGTCGGGGTTTCAACCAGCCGCCACAGCAATTCGATCTGCCGTTCGGTAAGGGCAGTACCCAGCGGCGCCACCGCATCGGCAAACCCCGCGGCCGCCAGCGCGATCACATCCATATAGCCTTCGACTACGATGATCCGCCCGGTTTGGCGCGATGCCGGTCCGGCCCGGTGCAGGTTGTAAAGCGTGCGGCCCTTGTCGAACAACGGGGTGTCGGGCGAGTTGAGGTATTTCGGCGCGTCGGTTTTCTGCACATCCAGAATCCGCCCGCCGAACGCGATCACTCGGCCGCGGGCGTCTTCGATCGGTAGCATCAACCGTCCGCGAAACCGGTCGTAAGGTTCCTTGTCGTCCACCGCGATGCGCAGGCCCGCCTCGATCAACAGGGCTTCTGGGAACTGCTTTAGCGCTTCTTTCAAGGCCTGCCGGCCTTCCGGAGCATAGCCGAAGCCGAACCGTTCCAGCGTGTGGGCATCGAACCCGCGGGTGGCAAGGTAGGCGCGGGCGCGCTGGCCTTCGGGTGCGGCCAGCATGGTGCGGAACCACGCTTGCGCTGCCGCCATTACATCATGCAGCGTATTGGCCTGTTCGGCGCGTTTCGCGGCGCGCGGGTCAGGCGTGGGGACTTCCATGCCAGCCTCAGCCGCGAGTTCCTTGACCGCGTCCATAAATGCCAAACCGCGCTGATCGGTCATCCAGCGGATCACATCGCCATGCGCCCCGCAGCCAAAGCAGTGATAGAAGCCCTTCTGGTCGTTGACCGTGAAGCTGGGCGACTTTTCATTGTGGAACGGGCAGCACGCCTTGAATTCATGCCCGGCCTTGGTGAGCCGCGTGGTTCGCCCGATCACGCTGGACAGCGTGACGCGCGCGCGCAGTTCATCAAGCCATTGAGGTGAAAGCATGGCCCATCGTTACCATTGTCGCCGGCTGGGCCAAAGCCCCGACGCTGATTGAACCGGGGAAAGGGCTTAGCTGAGTGCGGCTTTCACCAGCCCGCTGGCCTTGCCCATGTCCAGCTGCGTGCCGTGGCGCGCTTTCAACTCGGCCACGACCTTGCCCATGTCCTTCATGCTGCTGGCCCCGGTTTCGGCCTTGATCGCTTCGATCGCGGCGCGCACGGCATTATCGTCCATCTGGGCGGGCAGAAATTCTTCGATCACGGTCAGTTCGGCCGCTTCCACGGCAGCCAGTTCGGTGCGCCCGCCCTGTTCATACATCGTGATCGATTCGCGGCGCTGCTTGGCCATTTTTTGCAAAACATCGACGACCAGCGCATCATCGTCGGGAACCGCAGCGGCGGTGCGCAGTTCGATGTCCTTGTCTTTCAGCTTGGCGAGAATCAGCCGCACCGCGGCAAGGCGCTGCTTATCGCCGGATTTCATGGCCGAAACCTGAGCGGACTTGATCGAATCGCGAAGCATGGCTGGTTCTTTCCGAATGAATTCGTCTGTTGCTGGGGAAAGGTGCTCCCTAGCGGTCATTTTCGGGTTTTCATAGGTTGACGGTGAACGGCGAGGGGTCTAGCTGCCGCGACTTAGCACCTATCGCTGGAACCCTGTCCTAACGGAGCGCCTCCCCATGGCCGACGCCGCCACTTCGCACGCACCCCAACCGCAGGGTGCGACGGGAGTCCTTGTGCTTGCCGATGGCCACGTGGCCTGGGGCAAGGGATTTGGCGCAACGGGTGATGCCGTTGGCGAAGTCTGCTTCAACACCGCGATGACCGGTTACGAAGAAGTGATGACCGATCCGTCTTATGCCGGGCAGATCGTGACGTTCACCTTCCCGCACATCGGCAATGTTGGGGTTAACGCCGAAGATCTGGAAAGCCACGTCGATGGCGCGGTGGGCTGCGTGGTGCGCGAAGACGTGACCGCGCCATCCAACTTCCGCGCTGAAGGCGAATTTGATGCGTGGCTGGCGGCGAAAGGCAAGATCGGGCTTGCCGGGATCGATACGCGCGCGTTGACCCGGCGGATCCGCCTGTCGGGCGCGCCCAATGCAGTGATTGCGCACCATCCTGATGGCAAGTTCGATATTCCCGCGCTGATCCAGCGTGCAGCGCAGTGGCCGGGGTTGGAAGGGATGGACCTTGCCCGCGTGGTCACCCGCCACGAAGTCGAAAGCTGGAACGGCGGCACATGGGCGCTGGGCCAAGGCTATGCCAGCTCGCCCACCACGCCGCGTCCGCACGTGGTGGCGATGGATTTTGGCGCGAAGGACAACATCTTCCGCAACCTTGATCATGCCGGGGCGAAAGTGACCGTGGTGCCCGGCACCACGCCGCTGGACGGCGTGTTGGCGCTGGCGCCGGACGGGGTGTTCCTGTCCAATGGGCCGGGTGATCCGGCTGCAACCGGGGCCTATGCCGTGCCGGTGATCCAGGGCTTGCTGCAACGCGATGTGCCGATCTTCGGGATCTGCCTTGGCCATCAGATGCTGGCGCTGGCCGCCGGGGCCAAGACCACCAAGATGCATCAGGGCCACCGCGGCGCGAACCACCCGGTCAAGCGACTGGCCGATGGCGTGGTTGAAATCACCTCGATGAACCATGGTTTCGCGGTAGATAACACGGCGCTGCCCGACACGGTTGAGGAAACCCACGTTTCGCTGTTCGATGGATCGAACTGCGGCATTGCGATCAAGGGCAAGCGGGCCTTTGGCGTGCAATATCACCCCGAAGCCAGTCCCGGTCCGATGGACAGCTTCTATCTGTTCCAGAAATTCATCGAGAGCCTCGCGTAATGCCCAAACGCACTGACATCTCATCGATCCTTGTTATCGGTGCCGGGCCGATTGTCATCGGTCAGGCTTGCGAATTCGACTATTCGGGCACGCAGGCGATCAAGGCGTTGAAGGAGGAGGGCTACCGGGTGGTCCTCGTTAACTCCAATCCCGCCACGATCATGACCGATCCCGATATGGCGGACGCGACTTATGTCGAACCGATCACGCCGGAAATCGTGGCGCGGATCATCGAGAAAGAGCGCCCCGATGCCGTGCTGCCAACGATGGGTGGGCAAACCGCACTGAACACCGCGCTGGCGCTGTTCAACGATGGCACGCTGGAAAAGTTTGGCGTGAAGATGATCGGCGCGGATGCCGATGCGATCGACAAGGCCGAAGATCGCCAGCGCTTCCGCGAGGCGATGGACAAGATCGGGCTGGAATCCGCGCGCAGCGGCGTGGCCCACACGGTTGAGGAAGCTTTTGCCGTGCTGGAACGCACCGGCTTGCCCTCGATCATCCGCCCCAGCTTTACCCTTGGCGGCACCGGCGGCGGGGTGGCTTATAACAAGGCTGAGTTCGAGCAGATTGTGAAGTCTGGTCTTGATGCCTCTCCAACCACTGAAGTTTTGATCGAAGAATCGCTGCTGGGGTGGAAAGAGTATGAAATGGAAGTCGTGCGCGATCGCCACGACAACTCTATTATCATCTGCTCAATCGAAAACGTCGATCCGATGGGGGTCCATACCGGGGATTCGATCACGGTCGCCCCGGCGCTGACGCTGACCGACAAGGAATACCAGATCATGCGCTCGGCTTCGTTGGCCGTTCTGCGGGAAATTGGTGTGGAAACAGGTGGTTCGAACGTACAGTTCGCAGTCAACCCGAAGGACGGCCGGCTGATCGTCATCGAAATGAACCCGCGGGTTTCGCGCTCGTCGGCGCTGGCATCGAAGGCCACGGGTTTCCCGATCGCCCGCGTCGCAGCCAAGCTGGCGGTGGGCTATACGCTGGATGAACTGACCAACGAGATTACCGGCGCCACCCCGGCCAGCTTTGAGCCCAGCATCGATTACGTTGTCACCAAGATCCCGCGGTTCGCGTTTGAAAAGTTCAAAGGCGCGCAGCCGCTGCTGTCTACGGCGATGAAATCCGTGGGCGAAGTGATGGCGATTGGCCGCAACTTCAAGGAATCGGTCCAGAAGGCGCTGCGCGGGCTGGAAACCGGGCTGGACGGGTTCAACCGCGTACTGTGGCTCGAAGGGGGCGGCCGCGATGAGATCACTGCCGCGCTGTCCAAGCAGACGCCCGATCGCTTGTTGATCGTGGGGCAGGCCTTCCGCGAAGGCTTCAGCGTGGATGAAGTTCACGCGATTACGCATTATGACAAGTGGTTCCTGCGCCACATCGCCGAAATTATCGCCGAAGAAACGGCGATCATGGAAGACGGGTTGCCCACCGATGCTGCCGGGCTGTGCCGGTTGAAAGCCATGGGCTTTTCGGACAAGCGGCTGGCCACGTTGGCGGTGCGCGGTATCCATGTGGCCGGTGGGCTGGGTGAAACGCAGGCGCGCTCGTCCGGCTTGCTGCACGATGCGCTGAAGATGATGGCCGGGGCCACCAGCGAAGATGAAGTGCGCGCGCTGCGCCACAAGCTGGGCGTGCATCCGGTATTCAAGCGGATCGACAGCTGCGCCGCCGAATTCGAAGCGATCACGCCGTATATGTATTCGACGTATGAAGGCCCGCTGTTCGGCGCGCCCGAATGCGAAGCCGCGCCGTCCAACCGCAAGAAGATTGCCATTCTGGGCGGCGGGCCGAACCGGATCGGGCAGGGGATCGAATTCGATTACTGCTGCTGCCACGCGTGCTTTGCGCTGGAAGACGCCGGCTATGAAACGATCATGGTCAACTGCAATCCGGAAACGGTTTCGACCGATTATGACACTTCGGATCGGCTCTATTTCGAACCGCTGACAGCCGAAGACGTGCTGGAAATCCTGCGGGTTGAACAGCAGAACGGCGAACTGGTGGGCGTGATCGTGCAGTTCGGTGGGCAAACCCCGCTGAAACTGGCGCAGGCGCTGGAAGATGCCGGGATCCCGATCCTGGGCACTTCGCCCGATGCGATCGACTTGGCGGAAGACCGGGAACGCTTCTCGGCACTGGTTGAGCGCCTTGGCCTGCTGCAGCCGGCCAACGGCATTGCCCGCAGCCGCGACGAAGCGGTGGCGGTGGCCAATCGGATCGGCTTCCCCGTGCTGATCCGCCCCAGCTATGTGCTGGGCGGGCGGGCGATGGAAATCGTCGACAGCGTGGCCCAGCTGGATGACTATATTGCCACCGCGGTGCAGGTTTCGGGCGATAGCCCGGTGCTGATCGACCAGTATCTGCGCGATGCGATCGAATGCGATGTCGATGCGCTGTGCGATGGCGAACAAGTGGTGGTTGCCGGCGTGATGCAGCACATCGAAGAAGCCGGGATCCACTCCGGCGATAGCGCCTGCACCCTGCCACCCTATAGCCTGCCCGCCAGCATCATCGCCGAAATGGAGCGCCAGGCCGAAGCGCTGGCCTTGGCGCTGGGCGTCAAGGGGCTGATGAACATCCAGTTCGCGGTCAAGGACGGCAAGGTCTATCTGATCGAGGTGAATCCGCGCGCCAGCCGCACCGTGCCGTTCGTGGCCAAGGCGATCGGTCAGCCGGTGGCCAAGATCGCGGCGCGGGTGATGGCCGGCGAAAAGCTGGCCACGTTCCCGCCGTTCAAACGCGAATTCGATTACATGGCGGTTAAGGAAGCGGTGTTCCCGTTTGCCCGTTTCCCCGGGGTTGATCCGGTGCTGTCGCCGGAAATGAAATCAACCGGCGAAGTGATGGGGATCGACAGCAATTTTGCCGTGGCCTTTGCCAAGAGCCAGCTGGGGGCCGGCACCCGGCTGCCCGATGGTGGGGTGGTGTTCATTTCGGTCAAGGACAGCGACAAGCCGGTGATCCTGCCGGCGGCGCAGCAACTGGTCGCGCTGGGCTTCACCCTGATCGCGACCGGCGGGACCGCGCGCTATCTTGCCGATGCCGGCGTGGCGGTGGAACCGGTGAACAAGGTGGCCGAAGGGCGCCCGCATATCGTTGACCGGATCATCGATGGCGATGTAGCCTTGATCATCAATACCACCGAAGGCTGGCAAAGCCTGAAGGATTCGCAATCGATCCGGGCGTCTGCACTGCACGGCAAGGTTCCCTATTACACCACGGCTGCCGCATCGGTGGCCGCGGCGCAAGCCATTGCCGCCTTGCGTGGGGCCAAGCTTGAAGTGCGCTCGTTGCAGGATTATTATAACCACTGAACATTCGCGCGCTCCCCTACATCGCGATTGGCTTGGCCCGTTCCGGTTCGCGGAACGGGAAGGGATCCGAGTCTTGGCGAACCGGGCGCGACAGGAGGGTAATTACCAATGGCAAGTGTCGAAAAGCTGCCGATGCTGGCGGAAGGCTACGAAAAGCTGATCGCCGAGCTGAAGGCGCTGCGTGATGAGCGCCCCAAGATCGTGGATGCGATCGAGGAAGCCCGCGCGCATGGCGACCTGTCCGAAAATGCCGAATACCATGCTGCGAAAGAACGGCAGGGGCAGGTCGAGGCCACGATCGCCGATCTGGAAGACAAGGTCAGCCGCGCCAACATCATCGATCCGACGACCCTGTCGGGCGATCGGATCATCTTCGGTGCAACCGTGACGCTGCTCGATGATGATGACAAGCCGGTGCGGTACCAGATTGTCGGCCCTTATGAAGCCGACGCCAAAATTGGCCGAATCAGCTACAATTCGCCGCTTGGTCGGGCGCTGATCGGGCGCAACGTGGGCGACGAGATCGAGGTTTCGGTTCCCGCGGGGGACCGGTTCTACGCGGTCGAGAAGATTGAGTTCATCTGATACGAAAAGGCCCCGCAATTGCGGGGCCTTTGTTTTCTGTGGCTGGTTGGTGTTGCAGCTGCTTAACGCTTCAGCATATCGGGTTGCAGCAGGCGGTGCAGGTGCACCACAACATACTTCATCGATGCATCGTCAACCGTGCGCTGGGCCGCGCCGCGCCAGGCTTCTTCGGCCGAGGCATAGTCGGCAAACACGCCAACGTAATCGATCTTGGAGAGGTCTTCGAATTCAAGGCCCTGCGGGTCGATGACCCGGCCGCCCATGACGAGGTGAAGTTTCTGGTCGCTCATGC
>JBDKLL010000053.1:0-12025 GCA_039795595.1 Pseudomonadota bacterium | reverse complement strand
GCCCATCCAGCACCACCGCCGCTTCGCACCCGGCTTCAACCGCATGGACGCAAGTTTCCAGCTTGGGGATCATTCCGCCGCTGATCGTGCCGTCCTGTTGCAGCTTTTCGATATCCGCCGGACGCAGATCGGTGAGCAGGTTCTTCTGCTTGTCGAGCACGCCGGCCACGTCGGTCAGCATGAACAGCCGCGCCGCCCCCAGCGCGGCTGCGATCGCCCCGGCCATCGTATCGGCGTTGATGTTATAGGTATCGCCATCATCGCCCACCGCGATCGGCGCGATCACCGGGATCATCCCGGCATCGGAAATGGTCTTGATCACCGTGGTGTCAACGCTGTGCGGTTCGCCCACGAACCCAAGGTCCACCACTTGTTCGATCTGGCTATCGGGATCGCGGGTGGTGCGCGCTACTTTCTTGGCGATCACCAGCCCGCCATCCTTGCCCGAAATGCCGATCGCCTTGCCCCCGGCCCCGGCAATCCAGCGGACGATTTCCTTGTTGATCGCGCCAGACAGCACCATTTCAGCCACTTCGGCAGTGGCCTTGTCGGTTACCCGCAGCCCGTCAACGAAGCGGCTTTCCACGCCCAGTTTCTTGAGCATCGCGCCGATTTGCGGGCCGCCGCCATGCACCACCACCGGGTTGATCCCGATCGCCTTCAGCAACACCACGTCTTCGGCGAAATCATGCGCCAGATCGGGATCGCCCATCGCATGGCCGCCATACTTCACGACAAACGTGCGCCCGGCATAGCGCTGGAGATAGGGCAGCGCCTCAACCAGCGTTTCGGCCTTGGCGAGCATCGCCGTCATCTGGGCGGGATCGTGCGGATCATTCATAATCCGCGCGCTTAAGCCGCCTTGGCCGGGATTTGAAGCTTTTTTAAACCGTGGCCCCGGCTGCCGGCCGATCAAGCCAGCGCCCCAGCCGGACGAACACCACGATCAGTGGCGGCACCATGATGGTGGAAAGCACCAGCTTGGAAATGATCTGGCCGGTCATGATCTGGCCCAGCGGCATATCCTGACCGTAAAAGCTGATCGTGATGAACAGGATCGTATCGACCACTTGCGACAGTAAGCTGGCCACCCACGCCCGCAGCATCAACATCCGCCCCTGCCCACCGGCAATCCGGCTGAACAAATAGACGTTTAGCGTTTGCGAGGTGCCATAGGAAATCAGCCCGGCGAACTGCATCCGCGCACCCTGTCCCAGCAGCCGGGCAAACGCATCCTGATCGTTCCAGAACGATGCCGGTGGAACCAGATGGATCACCACCGTCAGCAACACCATCGAGACGATCAGCGGAACAAAGCCATAGCGCACCAACCGGTTGGCCATGCCCTGTCCGAACAGTTCGGCCACCGCGCTCGACATCACGACCAGCAACAAGAACGCGAAAATCCCGCTTTCCACCGCCAGGTCACCCAGCACCGGCCAGTGGCCCAATGATGCCAGTTTGGTGCCCAGCACCCCGGCAAGGATCGCCAGCCCTCCATAGAGCAGCGAAAAGACGAACAGCGAGCGCGGGATCGCGATGGTGCGGGTTTCCATTCCCGCTGCCTAGCGCGGCGAACGCCCGGCGGAAAGGGCGTGCGCCAAATCCTCAACAATCAAGTCCTCAACAATTCAGCGCACTGCCGGATTTGACTGCATCGGCAAAGCCGCTACCTGTCGGCCCAGACAAAGCCGGGCAATCGCCCGGATCAAACCGTCGTTCAGGGAACCGCGACACCGATGCACATTTTCAACAGCCTGCTGGGCATGGCGCTGATCCTCGCTACGGCATTTGCGCTTTCCGCTGATCGCCGGGCGATCCGCTTGCGGGTGGTTGGCGCTGCCTTTGCCCTGCAGGCCGGATTTGCTGCGCTGGTGCTCTACGTGCCATGGGGCAATGCGCTGCTGCAAGGCGCGGCACATGGGGTGGAAAGCCTGCTTGGCTTTGCCCATGCCGGGATCGAATTCCTGTTTGGCCCGCTCGCCGCGCCGGAAATCGGTGGTCACAGCTTTGCGATTTCGGCGCTGCCGGTAATCATCTTCTTCGCGGCGCTGATTTCGATCCTCTATTACCTTGGCATCATGCAACTGGTGATCAAGTGGATCGGCGGCGGGCTGGAAAAGATCACCGGGATCAGCCGTGTGGAAAGCCTTTCGGCCGCGTCGAACATCTTCGTCGGCCAATCGGAAAGCCCGCTGGTGATCCGGCCCTATCTGGCCGCACTCACCCAATCGCAATTGTTCTGCCTGATGACCGTGGGCATGGCCGGCGTCGCGGGGACGATCCTTGCCGCTTATGCCAGCATGGGCATCCGGATCGACTATCTGGTTGCGGCAGCTTTCATGTCGGCCCCGGGCGGGATCCTGATGGCCAAGATCATCATGCCCGATCCGCTTGGCGAAGTGCTGCCCGAACCCGATGACCTGCCGGTGCAAAGCCACGATGAAGAACGCCCCGCCAACCTGATCATGGCCGCATCGCAAGGCGCGCAAACCGGGGTCAAGCTGGCAGTTGCCGTCGGCGCGATGGTGCTGGCGTTCGTGGCGCTGGTGGCGCTGGCCAATGGCTTGCTGGGGGCGATCGGCGGGTGGTTCGGCAAGGGCGACCTCTCGTTCCAGATGCTGCTGGGCTATGTCTTCGCCCCGGTGTTCCGCCTGCTGGGCGCGCCGGATTGGGCCGAAGCGATGCGCGCCGGCGGCTTTTTCGGCTCCAAGGTGGTGCTGAACGAATTCGTGGCCTTCATCGATCTCGGCGCGGCCACCGACCTTTCCCCGCAAACGGTCGGGATCGTTACGTTCGCGCTGTGCGGGTTTTCAAACTTCAGTTCGATCGCCATCCAGATGGCGGTTACCGGCGGGCTGGCCCCCAACCAGCGGCCGATGATCGCCAAGCTGGGGCTTAAGGCGCTGGCCGCCGGCAGCCTGTCAAACCTGATGAGCGCGGCGCTGGCCGGCCTGTTCCTCAGCCTCGCCTGAACCCGTTTCGCCGGCCAATCCATCCGAAACGGGGCATGGCTAGGTAGATCACCGAATAGGCAACGCGCCAATCCTGCCGTGTTTGGCGGGGATGGAAATCATCACCCTTGCCGCCGCGCTGTTCACGCTCTGCACCGCCGCTCCGCGCACCGATTGCGTGGTTGATGGGGATACCTTCTGGGCCGCCGGCCAGAAAATCCGCATCGCCGATATCAATGCCCCGGAAACGCACGGGGCGGGTTGCCCGGCCGAACAGGCGCTGGGCGATCGGGCCACCCAGCGGCTGATTGCGCTGCTCAACGCCGGGCCGTTCGTGCTGGCGATCGAAGGCCGCGAAACCGATCGCTATGGCCGGGCGCTGCGGATCGTGCGGCGCGGCGGCCGCAGCCTGGGCGCGCAACTGGTGCAGGAAGGACTGGCCGAACCATGGCGCGGCAAACGCAGCAACTGGTGCGCACTGCTGGCAAGCAACGATTGACCTGCTACCCCGGACGTGACCCGCGATTCGCGGGCAACGAGAGGAATGAGACCGATGTTGTTGATCGAAGGCTGGCTCAAGCTGGCAACCGGGGAATTCGCCAAGCTGCGCGAACAGGCCAAAGTCATGGTCGCCACCACGCTGGCTGAAGATGGCTGCATCCATTATTCGTTTGCGCAGGACATCGGCGATCCCGATCTGATCCGCATTTCCGAACGCTGGCGCGATCAGGCCGCATTGGGCGCGCATTCAGCCAGCGCACACATGGCAGAATTTCAGAAAACGATGGCCACGCTGAAAGTCGAAGGCGCCGATCTGCGGCTCTACAATGCGGATGAAGTCAGCAAGCTGATGTAATGCGGTGCGCGTTCTGGGGGGTCAGATCCCAGCGTACCATTGGTAGCCGTGGTTATCCTCCCAGAACCCGCCCTTGCCGCCATAAAACCCGGCGAGGCTGTTCACCACCTCGATCCGCATCACGAATTTGGCTTGTTTGTAGCCCAGTTGCCGTTCCACCCGCAGCCGCAGCGGCGCACCGTGGGCTTCGGCCAGCGGGGCATCGTTCATCTGCCAAGCCAGAATCGTTTGCGGATGGAAGGCGTCGATCAGATCGATCGATTCATAATACGGCGCCCCGTCGATCGCATCGGCGCAGTGGAACACCACGAACCGTGCAGCGGGCAGCAGCCCCGCCGCGGCCAGCACCGCCCCCAGTTGCGGCCCCTGCCACTTGCCGATCGCGCTCCACCCTTCGACGCAATCGTGGCGGGTAATCTGGGTGCGTTGCGGCAGCGCCTTGAGCGCGGTGAGCGACAGGGCCAGCGGCCTCTGCACCAGCCCGCCCACCGCCAAGTGCCAATCGGTAAACCCGCGGGCCAGATGGGCGCGGTAAACCGGATCGACCACCTTGGTGGAACCATTGGCGCGAAACAGCGGTGACACATCGGCGGCGCTGAATTCAGGGGCCAGGGCATCCGCCATCAGCAACCGCTGCGCCCGCTGGTTCAGCACCTCGGCCTGGGCCAGCCCATCGCGAAAGGTGGCTGAGGAATTGAGCCGATCGCAACCCGAAACCAACAGTCCGCCCGCACCGGCGGCCGTCATCCCCAGCAGCTTGCGCCGTGTTACTGGCATCATTCGTCTCCCGCGCCGGTGGCACCGCGGCGGCGCGGCCCACCCAAGACCATCGCCCGCAATTCCTGATCCCCTCTGGCCAGCACAAGCATGGCGAGATGGATGAACACGAACGCCACCAACCCGGCGGCCGCGATGAAGTGCAGCGATCGCGCCGATTGCCGCCCCCCGAACAAGTCCAGCAACAGCGGGAATGCGGCATTGAGCGCGGGCGACATGGCCATCCCGGTCAGGATCGCCAGCGGCACCAGCCCATAAAGCACCCCGCAATAGGCCAGCTTCTGCAAGGTATTGTAACCGCCGCCGGAATGCGAAAAATCCAGCCGCAGATGATCCAGCACATCCCGCCAGAACCGCGCAGGCACCAGTTCAGACCGATGCGGCAGCAATTTGCGCCGCAAATGGCCGGACACCAGCGACCACGCCGCATAAGCAACGCTGACTACCACCAGCAGCCACGCAAAGGCAAAATGCCACAGCCGCGCATCGGCCAGGCTGTAATAGGACGGGATCGTCACCCAGCCGGGAAAAGTGACGCCGTCTGCGCGCGTCAGGTCAAGCCAGGCGTGATCCAAATTCGCGCCGTATTCGCCCCAATACAGCCGCGGGTGCGCGTTGAAGATCATCAGCCCGCTCATCAGCATCACAGCCAGCGCCAGCACGTTAAGCCAGTGCCAGACCCGGGTTGCCAAATGATGGCGCGGCGCGGCGTCATCATTTTTCGCGTCGGACAAATGGTTAATATTTTCAATGCGATCACGCATATCGAACGTCCTATCAGCGCCGCCCGGCACTGGCAATCACGATTGCCGCAAAAGCGGAGAATCGACCGTGGCATAGGCCCTGAGCTGTAAAATGATCCTTGTCTGCATGGCAGTGCAAGTGCAGGGCATCACCCAAACGGATTCGAGAGGAACCAAACCCATGCGCGTTGTCGATCATTTCATTGCCGGCGGCACGACCGGTCTTGCCACCACCCGCAAGGGCGACGTGTTCGATCCCAACAACGGCAATGTGCAGGCGCAAGTCGTGCTGGGCAGCGCCGATGCGCTGGAACGCGCGGTGGCCGCCGCGCAGGCGGCGCAGCCCGGCTGGGCCGCCACCAACCCCCAGCGCCGCGCCCGCGTGATGTTCAATTTCAAGGCGCTGGTCGAAGCCAACATGGACGAGCTGGCGCTGATCCTTTCGACCGAGCACGGCAAGGTCATCGCCGATGCCAAGGGCGATATCCAGCGCGGGCTCGAAGTGGTCGAATTCTGCTGCGGCATCCCCCACGTGCTCAAGGGCGAATATACCCAGGGCGCAGGTCCGGGGATCGACGTCTATTCGATGCGCCAGCCGATCGGCATTGGCGCGGGCATCACCCCGTTCAACTTCCCGGCAATGATCCCGCTGTGGATGGGCGCCGTGGCGATGGCCACCGGCAACGCCTTCATCCTCAAGCCGAGCGAGCGCGATCCTTCGCTCACCAACCGCCTGGCCGAACTCTGGCTCGAAGCGGGTCTGCCCGAAGGGATCTTCCAGGTCGTCCATGGCGACAAGGAAATGGTCGACCTGATCCTCGATCACCCGGCGATCGGCGCGGTCAGCTTCGTCGGCTCGTCCGACATCGCCCATTACGTTTACAACCGCGGGGTCGCCGCCGGTAAGCGGGTGCAGGCGATGGGCGGAGCCAAGAACCACGGCATCGTCATGCCCGATGCCGATCTCGACCAGGTGGTCAATGATCTGACCGGTGCGGCCTTTGGCTCGGCGGGCGAACGCTGCATGGCGCTGCCGGTGGTGGTGCCGGTGGGCGATGACACCGCCGAACGCTTGAAAGCCAAGCTGATCCCGGCGATCGCCGCGCTCAAGGTCGGGATCTCGACCGATCCCGAGGCGCACTATGGCCCGGTGGTGACGCAGGCCCACAAGGACAAGGTCGAAGGTTGGATCGCCAAGTGCGCCGAAGAAGGCGCCGAACTCGTCGTCGACGGGCGCGGCTTCAGCCTGCAGGGCCACGAAAACGGCTTCTTCGTCGGCCCGACCCTGTTCGACCATGTCACCCCCGACATGGACAGTTATCACAACGAAATCTTTGGCCCGGTGCTGCAAATGGTCCGCGCCAAGGACTTTGAAGAAGCGCTCAGCCTGCCCAGCAAGCATCAGTATGGCAACGGGGTGGCGATCTTCACCCGCAACGGCCACGCCGCGCGCGAATTTGCGAGCCGCGTCAATGTCGGCATGGTGGGGATCAACGTGCCGATCCCGGTGCCGGTGGCCTATCACACCTTTGGCGGGTGGAAGCGCAGCGCCTTTGGCGATACCAACCAGCACGGCATGGAAGGGGTGAAGTTCTGGACCAAGGTCAAGACCGTGACCCAGCGCTGGCCCGATGGCTCGTCTGACGGCGGCAATGCCTTTGTCATTCCAACGATGGGTTAAACGATGACCGACCAGTTTGCCCTGACCGAAGACCAGCTGGCCATTCAGGACATGGCGCGCAAGTTCACCGCTGACCGGATCACGCCCTTCGCGGCGCAGTGGGACGAAGATCACCACTATCCGGTGGACGTCTGGAAGGCCGCCGGCGAGCTGGGCTTTGGTGCGATCTACGTGTCCGAGGAATCGGGCGGGATCGGTCTTGGCCGCTTGGAAGCCGCGCTGATCATGGAAGCCATGGCCTATGGCTGCCCGGCCACGTCTGCCTATATCTCGATCCACAACATGGCCGCGTGGATGATCGACCGGTTCGGCTCGGCCGATCTCAAGGAACGCTATCTGCCCGCACTGGTGAGCATGGCAAAGATCGCGTCCTATTGCCTGACCGAACCCGGTTCCGGTTCAGACGCGGCCGCGCTCAAGACCGTGGCCCGGCTCGATGGCGATCACTATGTGCTGAACGGCACCAAGCAGTTCATTTCGGGCGCGGGGGTGAACGACGTGTACGTGGTGATGGTGCGCACCGGCGATCACAAATCAAAGGGCATCACCTGTCTGGTGGTCGACCAGGATACCCCCGGCCTCTCGTTCGGTGCGCCGGAAAAGAAGCTGGGCTGGAATGCCAGCCCCACCGCACAAGTGATCTTCGAGGATTGCCGCGTGCCGGTGGCCAACCGCGTCGGCGCGGAAGGCGAAGGGTTTGGTTTTGCGATGGCGGGCCTTGATGGCGGGCGGCTTAACATCGGGGCGTGTTCGCTCGGCGGAGCGCAGCGCTGCCTTGACGAGGCGATCGCCTATACCAAGGACCGCCAGCAATTCGGCCAGCCCGTGGCCGATTTCCAGAACACCCAGTTCATGCTGGCCGACATGGCGACCGATCTGGAAGCCGCGCGGGCGCTGCTCTATCTGGCCGCGTGCAAGGTTTCCGCGAACGCGCCGGACAAGAGCCGGTTCTCCGCCATGGCCAAGCGGCTGGCAACCGACAACGGCAGCAAGATCGTCAACGATGCGCTGCAACTGTTCGGTGGTTATGGGTACTTGAAGGACTATCCGATCGAACGGTTCTGGCGCGATCTGCGTGTCCATTCGATCCTTGAAGGGACCAATCAGGTGATGCGGATGATCGTGGGCCGGGACTTGCTGCGCCAATGACGGATGATGGGCCAATGACCGAGGATATCCTGATCCGCCGCGAAGGGGCCGCCGGGTTCCTCTCGCTCAATCGCCCCAAGGCGATCCATGCGTTGACCCTGCAGATGGTCCACGCGATGACCGCAGCCCTGCTGGAATGGCGCGATGATCCCGCCGTGCAGGTGGTGATCATCGATCATGCCGAAGGCCGCGGGTTCTGCTCGGGCGGGGACATTGCCTTCCTGCGCAATTCAGCGCTGAACGATGGCGGCGCATCGGGCCGGCAGTTCTTCCACGATGAATACCAGCTCAACCACCTGATCTTCACGTATGCCAAACCGGTGGTGGCGTTCATGGACGGGATCACCATGGGCGGCGGCGTGGGCATTTCGCAGCCCGCGCGCTTCCACGTGGCGACCGAAAACACCCGCTATGCCATGCCCGAAACCGGGATCGGCCTGTTCCCCGATGTCGGTGGCGGCTGGTACCTGTCGCGCCTGCCCGGGCGGATCGGGCAATTCCTAGCGCTGACCGGCGCGCGGTTTGATGGGGCGGAATGCAAGTGGGCGGGCCTTGCCACCCATTACTTGCCGAGCGATGCCTTGGCCGATGCCAAGGCCCGCCTTGCCGCTGGGCACGATCCCGCGCAGGTGCTGGCCGCGGCGGCGGTGAACCCGCCCCCGGCGCGGGTGGAGGCCAATGCCGCGTTGATCGCGCGGCACTTTGCCTCGGACCGGTATGAGGATATCCTCGCCAGTCTGGCCGGCGATGACAGCGAATGGGCGGCCAAGGAACTCGCCACCCTGCACACCAAAAGCCCGCAGACCTGCAAGGTGGCGCTGCGCCAGCTTGCCGAGAGCCTCGACTGCGCTGATTTCGCTGCCAACATGGCGATGGAATACCGCGTGGCCAGCCGGGTGCTGACCCTCCCCGATTTTGCCGAAGGCGTGCGCGCGGTGATCGTAGACAAGACCGGCGATCCGCAGTGGAACCCCGCCACCCCCGAAGGCGTCACCCCCGCCCTGCTGGACAGCATCTTCGCGGCCCTTCCGGCCGATCAGGAATGGAACCCCTTATGAGCTTTGAATCGATCCTCGTCGAACAGCGCGGCGCCGTCACGCTGATCACGCTCAACCGCCCGCAGGCTTTGAACGCGCTCAATTCCGCGGTGCTCGAAGAACTGGTCACCGCCTTCGCCGCGTTCGAAGCCGATCCCGCACAGCGCTGTGCAGTGCTGACCGGCGCGGGCGAAAAGGCCTTTGCCGCCGGGGCCGACATCAAGGAAATGGCTGAAAAGCCGGCGGCCGAATTCTATGCGCAGGACTTCTTCGCGCGCTGGACCAGCCATCTGGTCAAGGCCACGCGCAAGCCGTGGATCGCCGCCGTCAACGGCTTTGCGCTGGGCGGCGGGTGCGAACTGGCGATGATGGCCGATTTCATCATCGCTTCCGAAAACGCCAAGTTCGGCCAACCCGAAATCAAGCTGGGCGTTGGCCCCGGCATGGGCGGCAGCCAGCGCCTGACCCGCGCGATCGGCAAGGCCAAGGCGATGGAAATGTGCCTGACCGGGCGGATGATGGGGGCCGATGAAGCCGAACGCAGTGGCCTGATCGCCCGCGTGGTGCCGCTCGCCGATCTGGTGGAAGAAGCGGTCAAGACCGCCACCGAAATCGCCGCGATGCCGCCGCTAGCTGCCATCGCCAACAAGGAAATGGTCAACGCCGCGTTCGAAACCACGCTTGATCAAGGCCTGTTCATCGAACGCCGGATCTTTCAGGTGCTGACCGCAACCGCAGACAAAGCCGAGGGCATGGCCGCGTTCATCGAAAAGCGCCCGGGCGTGTGGACGGGGAAGTAAGCCCATGAAAATCGCATTCATCGGCCTTGGCAACATGGGCGGCGGGATGGCCGCGAACCTCGTCAAGGCGGGGCATGACGTCCATGCGTTCGACCTCAGCGCTGATGCCTTGGCCCGCGCCAAGGACAGCGGCTGTGCCACCTACACTTCGGTGCGCGAAGCCGTGCACGGTGCTGAAGCGGTGGTTTCGATGCTGCCCAATGGCGCGATCGTCGACGGCGTCTACTCCGCCGATGTCATCGGCCATGCCCCCGTGAGCGCGCTGCTGCTCGATTGCTCGACCATCGATGTCGCCACTGCGCGCAAAGTGGCCGATGCAGCTGCGGGCGCGGGCTATGCGATGGTCGATGCCCCGGTCTCGGGCGGGATTGCGGCGGCCAATGGCGGCACGCTGACGTTCATGGTCGGCGGCAGCGATGCAGCCTTCGCCGCGGCCGAACCGATCCTGGCCGCGATGGGCAAGGCCGTGATCCATGCCGGCGCATCGGGCGCCGGCCAAGCCGCCAAGATCTGCAACAACATGATCCTTGGCGCGACGATGATCGCCACCTGTGAAGCCTTTGCCTTGGCTGAAAAGCTGGGGCTGGATCTGCAAACCTTCTACGACATCTCCAGCAAGGCCTCGGGCCAATCGTGGTCGATGACCAGCTATTGCCCGGTCCCCGGCGTGGGGCCGGCCAGTCCGGCGGACAACGGCTATCAGGGCGGGTTTGCCGCAGCGCTGATGCTCAAAGACCTCAAACTCGCGATGGAAGCCGCCAAGGCCGCCGGATCGCAAGTGCCGATGGGCCAGCGCGCCGAAGAACTTTACGCCGCCTTCAACGCCGCCGGCAACGGCGGAATGGACTTTTCGGCGATCATCCAGACGCTGTGATCTCTTTCGTCATTGCGAGGGGCGCAGTCCCGTGGCAATCCAGCGCCGCGCACGCCCGCTCTGGATTGCCGCGCTTCGCACGCAATGACGGAACAGGATGATGAACCGCCCCGCCCCCTATCGCGATCATCACCTTGCCCCGTTCCTTGCGGTAACGGCCGGGATCGCGCTGTTCAGCGTGATGGACGGATTGATGAAAAGCGCAGCGATCGCGGTTGGTGCCTATACTGCGATGCTGCTGCGATCGGTGTTCGGCACGCTGCTGATGTACCCGGTGTGGCAATGGCGCGAAGGCGTGTGGCCTAGTTGGCCCAACCTGAAGCTCCACGCCCTGCGCGGTGCGGTCAGCGGCGCGATGGCCACCAGCTTTTTTGCCGGACTGGTCCACTTGCCGATGGCCGAGGGGATTGCGTTATCGTTCATCGCCCCGTTGATCGCGCTCTATCTGGCGGCGGTCATGCTGCGCGAAACGATCGGTCCGCGCGCTATCATCGCCTCGGTGCTGGGCTTGGCCGGGGTGGCGGTGATCGCCGCAGCGCGATTGGGCCAAGCCCACCTTGGGACCGGCGCGGCGCAAGGGATCAGCCTGATCCTGTTTTCCGCGGTGCTCTATGCATGGAACCTGATCCTGCAGCGCCGGCAGGCACAGATCGCCGGGCCGGCCGAAGTCGCATTGTTCCAGACGGTATTCGTCGGACTATTTCTGGGCCTTGGCGCACCGTGGCTGGCCGTGCCCGCCGCCCCGGCCGTGCTGGCCGACATCGGCATTGGTGCGGTGCTGGCGATGCTGTCGCTAATGATCATCTCGTGGGGCTATGCCCGGGCCGAGGCCCAGGCCCTGCTGCCGATCGAATATACTGCGTTCATCTGGGCCGCGATCATCGGCTGGTTCATGTTCGGCGAACCGTTGACCCTGCCCACCATAATCGGCGTGGCGTTGATCGTGGTCGGTTGCTGGATCGCCGCGCCGCGCAAGGCGCACACCGAACAGACCGCACTTTAACGCAATCCACCCCCACCCCCTTGACGCGGGGGGGATTCGCGCGCATCGGCGGCGCCGACATCTGGCCCTGCTGCACTCGCGAAAAGGGCGCGCGGGGCAGGGTGCTTTAGCTCAGGAGATCAGCAGGGATGACCCAGGTCGGACAGGATAC
>JBDKLL010000052.1:0-6956 GCA_039795595.1 Pseudomonadota bacterium | reverse complement strand
AGTGGTATGTCTGGCAATGGGCGAGAATGATCACAGGCAGATCCCGCGCGACAGTTTGTTCGTTATGGCCGAACTGCGGATCGATGGCGGCGGTGGCGATCACCGGGTGCGGGTCCGCAACCTGTCCCCCGGTGGGTTGATGGCCGAAGGCAACGTCAGGGTGCTGCGCGGGCAGGTTATCTGGATCAATTTGCGCAATCTTGGCTGGACCGAAGGTTCGGTTGCATGGGTGCAGGAAAATCGGTTCGGCGTTGCCTTTCGCGAGGAAGTTGATCCGCGCATGGTGATGGCTGGCACGGGGCAGCAGGTGTCGCAGCCCGATCTGGTGGTCAATCGCCCGGCTTATTACAGCCTGTCGCAGATTGAACCGCACACCGAAGGGCAAGTGCGCAAGATCTGAAACCCTTGGTGTTGCCGATCCTTGCGGTTACGGCTGATCGGGCCTGTCCGCGCGGAGGAAAATCCGTTAGGGCAACCGGCAATGCTGCTTCGTTCGTTCCGTTCCGTTCTGATTGCGCTTGGTTGCGCTGCCCTCGCGGGGTGTGGCGGTGAAGCGGATCGTCCAGTCGATGTGGCCGTGATCGGTGCCCCCGGATCGTTGCGGGTCACCGGTTCGCACCTTCCCGCGGCGGCGCAACTGCTGCGCTCTGCCACGGCTGAAGGGCTGGTTGGATTTGATGAACAAGGGCGCGTTATCCCCGCGCTGGCCGATCGCTGGATCGTGACCGAAGATGGGTTGAGCTATATCTTCCGGCTGCGCGATGGCACTTGGCCCGATGGTGCGACGATCACCGGTGAAACGGCGCGCGATGCGCTCCTGCGCGCCCTGGCGGGGGTGCGGGGGTCGCCGCTGGCGCTGGATCTGGCGGTAATCGCTGAAGTGCGGGCGATGGCGGGCCGGGTGATCGAAATTCGCCTGACCCGGCAGGCGCCCGATTTGCTGCAACTGCTGGCCCAGCCCGAACTGGGGCTGTTGCGCCGGGGTAAGGGCGCGGGGCCGATGAAGCTCAGCAGCGATGCGGAAGCGACTGTGCTTAAACCTATCGCACCCGAAGATCGCGGCTTGCCGCCCGAAGAAGATTGGCCTCAGCGTGCACGCCGGCTCAAAGTTGAAGCCCTGCCCGCAAAAGCCGCGATTGCTCGGTTCAATCGCGGCGCGGCGGATTTCGTGTTGGGTGGGCATTTTGAAGACTTCCCCCGGCTGGATGCCAGCGGGGTGGCGCGCGGTGCGGTTCGGCTGGATCCGGTTTCCGGGCTGTTCGGACTGGCCGTGGTGCGTGCGGATGGGTTCTTGGCCCAACCGGAAAACCGCGAGGCAATCGCGATGGCGGTTGATCGCGATGCGTTGGCCGCGGCGCTGGGGATTGGTGGCTGGACCGCGACGACGCGGATCGTCAATCCCGGTGTCGAAGGCGATAATGGCACCGTTGGCGAACGCTGGCCGGGCCGCAGCATTGATGAACGCCGCACGCTGGCCGTGACGCGAACCGCCAAATGGAAGGTCGCGCATGGCGCGCCGATGCTGGTTCTGGCGCTGCCAACCGGCCCCGGGGCGGACCAGCTGTTTCGCCGCCTTGCCGGAGATTTCAAGGCGATCGGGATCGACTTGCGCCGGGTCGGGCCGACTGCCGCCGCAGATCTTGTGCTGATCGATACGGTGGCGCGTTATCCACGGGCGGACTGGTTTCTGAACCAGTTTTCCTGCGGTTCGGCGCGCGGACTGTGCAGTGTTGCGGCGGATCGGCTGTCCGATCAGGCGCGGGATGAAGCCGATCCAGCCAAGCGGGCTGAACTGTATGCCCAAGCTGAAGCGCAACTGACTGTCACCAATACTTATATTCCACTGGGTGTGCCGATTCGCTGGTCGTTGGTGGCGGGCAATGCTGCTGGTTTCATGGCTAATCGCTGGAACATCCACCCGCTGCTGCCGCTTGCATTGCGCGGAAAGTAACCTTTTTCAGCCATCATTTCCCGCTAATTTGCGCAAATCCTATGGTGGCGCAGGGCAATCTTCGCCTGCGGTTTTCGAGTTTTCGGGCGACATTCTGAAATCATGCAGAAATTTTCAGGCCTGCCCCGGTAAAAACCCTTCAGCGGATTTTATCGCATTTACCATAAATTAACCTTTCAACTTCATTTGTCCTATGGTTAATGGTGCCCAACACCCAAGCGAGGGGGTTGCGGCGGAAAACGGGGCAAGAAGGGGTTACCCATGCGCGTGTTGCTGATTGAAGACGAGCCGACCACGGCACGGGCCATCGAACTGATGCTGACAACCGAAGGCTTCAACGTCTATTCGACCGATCTTGGCGAAGAAGGCCTCGATCTGGGCAAGCTCTATGATTACGATATTATCCTGCTCGATCTGAACCTGCCTGATATGCATGGTTACGATGTGCTCAAGAAGCTGCGCGTGGCCAAAGTGCAAACGCCGGTGTTGATCCTGTCGGGCATTTCGGAAATGGATTCAAAGGTGCGCAGTTTTGGCTTCGGTGCCGATGATTACGTGACCAAGCCGTTCCACCGCGAAGAATTGGTGGCGCGGATCCATGCGGTGGTGCGCCGATCGAAGGGCCATTCGCAATCGGTTATCCGCACCGGCAAGCTGGCGGTGAACCTCGATGCCAAAACGGTCGAAGTTGATAGCGCGCGGGTCCACCTGACGGGCAAGGAATACGCGATGCTGGAACTGCTCTCGCTGCGCAAGGGCACCACGCTGACCAAGGAAATGTTCCTCAACCACCTGTATGGCGGGATGGACGAACCCGAACTCAAGATTATCGACGTGTTCATCTGCAAGCTGCGCAAGAAGCTCGCGCATGCCTGCGGCGGGGAAAACTACATCGAAACCGTCTGGGGCCGGGGCTACGTCCTGCGCGATCCGGGCGAAGAGGCCGAAGCCGCCTGATTTTTCCGATCCGGTATCTGTTGCAGGCCGCTTTCTCCACCCGGAAAGCGGCCTGTTTCGTTTGCGCGCCATGCTGCATGCAGGTCCGCTTGATACTGGCGCAAGTGCGGCTGGCGCGGTAAGGCCCCGCGCGATGACTGCTTTCAAACCCGGCGATCCGACCACGATCAACCGCCTCTATGGCCGCGCCAAGGGCAAGCCCTTGCGGGCCGGCCAACAAGGGCTGGTCGACAACCTGTTGCCGCAGATTGCTGTTCCGGCCGATGGCCCGGTTACGGCCGCGGCGCTGTTTGGGCAGGATTGCCCACTGCATTTTGAAATCGGTTTTGGCGGGGGCGAACATATGGCTGCCCGGGCCGATATGCTGCCGGATCACGGGTTTATCGGCGCAGAACCGTTTCTCAACGGCGTGGCGCAGGCGCTGACCCACGTGGATGGCGATGGCGGCCGCAATCCGCGCCTGGCGAATGTTCGGATCCATCACGGCGATGCGCTGGACGTGTTGCGACGGATTCCGGATGGATCGCTGTCGTTCCTTTATCTGCTACACCCTGATCCTTGGCCCAAGGCCCGCCATGCCAAGCGCCGGATGATGAATGATGGGCCGGTCGATCTGTTCGCCGCGAAGCTCAAACCCGGCGGTGAATTCCGGTTTGGCACCGACCATGCGATTTACGTGCGCCATGCCCTGATGGTGATGCGCCGGCATCGCCATCAGTTCGAATGGTTGTGCGACAAGCCGGGCGATTTCCAGACCCGTCCCGGGGGCTGGCCCGAAACCCGCTATGAAGCCAAGGCCCGCAATGTTTATGGGCACGAGGTGTGGTATTTCCGCTTTCGCCGGCGGTAAGGCATAAGCGATAAGTCAGCGGCTGACCGCAATTAAGTTTCACTTCGGCGGCGCAACGCAAAACTTTCTCGCCAAGCGAGAATAACTCTACTTTATTAGTCGACATTCTTTCACGGAGTCGAGCCACCGATGGACCTGTCGCATTTTGATCTCGCCGCGCTGTTGCCGTTCATCGGTGTGGGTTTTGCCGCGCAACTGGTGGACGGGGCGCTGGGGATGGCATTCGGGGTGATTTCGAACACCTTGCTGGTTGGCGTGCTGGGCCTGCCTCCGGCCCTTGCTTCGCAGCGGGTCCATCTGGTCGAATGCTTCACCACTGCCACGTCCGGGATCAGTCACCTGCTGCATGGCAATGTCGACAAGAAGCTGTTCTTGCGTCTGCTGCTGCCCGGCGTGATTGGTGGGGTATTGGGGGCCTACGTGCTGTCATCGCTCGATGCCAGCGTGGTGAAGCCGTTCGTACTGCTGTACCTGTCTGCGATCGGGATTTACATTCTGGTGCGCGGGATCGCATATCCGCCGCAGATCAAGGAAGCGAAACTGATCGCGCCGCTGGGCTTGTTCGGTGGCTTTCTGGATGCGGCAGGCGGCGGTGGCTGGGGGCCGGTGGTCACGTCCAACCTGCTGATTCAGGGCGCCGATCCGCGCAAGGTGGTGGGCACGGTCAACACGGTCGAATTTTTCCTGACGCTGACGGTATCCGCCGCATTCATCTGGCACCTTGGGATTGCCGATGTGGCCGGAGCAACGCTGGGCTTGCTGATCGGCGGTTTGCTGGCCGCGCCGCTGGGAGCGTGGGCGGCCAAGCATTTCAACCCCAAGGCGATGCTAATTCTGGTCGGAATCGTGCTGACCCTGACCAGTGCATACGGCGTGTACAAGGCGTGGGGTTAACCCCACGCCGGGATTGCTGCGGGCGTAGCGGGCGTTACCCCGCCACTCCGGCGGCGGCCAGCACCGCCAGCGTCAGCACATCCGGTGCGATCGCGGTCATCGGTGCAATCTGGACCGGCTTTTCCATCCCGATCAGCATCGGTCCGATCGTGGCGCCGCCGCCCAGTTCGCGCAGCAGCTTGGCTGAAATATTGGCCGATTGCAGGCCTGGCATCACCAGTACGTTGGCCGGGGCCGACAGGCGGCTGAACGGATAGTTTTTCATCACCACCGGGTTCAGCGCGGCATCGGGGGCGAGATCGCCTTCGTATTCGAAGCCCACATCGCCTTCGGCATCGAGGATCGACACCGCGCCGCGGATCGAATCCAGCCAGCGCCCCTGTGGATTGCCGAACGTCGAGAACGATAGGAACGCCACGCGCGGTTCATGGCCCAGCCGCTTGGCCACGGCCGCGGTCTGCTTGGCGATCACCGCCAGGTCTTCGGCGCTGGGGCGTTCGTTCACGGTCGTATCGGCGAGGAACACTGTGTAGTTCTTGCCGACCATCAAGTGGATGCCGAACGGCAGTTCATCGGCATCGGCATCGAGCACCTGCCGCACTTCCTTCATCGTCTGCGCGAACGTGCGGGTCAGCCCGGTGATCAGCGCATCGCCCACTCCCAGCTTGAGCAAGCTGGAGGCGAAGACGTTGCGATCCTGGTTGACCATCCGGCGCACGTCGCGTTCCAGAAACCCGCGGCGTTGCAGCCGTTCGTAAAGCATTTCGACCATTTGCGGGACATGCGGCGAAACCGCAGCGTTGTGGATTTCAAAGCTGTCGGGATTGCCGACGCCCAGTTCCACCAGCTTGTCGATCACAGCCTGGGTGCGGCCGACCAGCACCGGTTCGCCATAGCCGAAATCGCGGAACTGGATCGCGGCGCGCAGTACCACTTCGTTTTCGGCTTCGGCAAAGATCACCCGCTTGGGGTTGGCCTTGGCCTGTTCGTAAACTTGCGTCAGCACCGACGTGGTCGGGTTGAGGCGGGCCTTCAGGCTGTGGCGATAGGCGTCAAAATCCTCGATCGGTTTTTGCGCCACACCGGTATCCATCGCCGCCTTGGCCACGGCTGAAGAGACGACTTCCATCAGCCGCGGATCGAACGGTGCAGGAATGATATATTCCGGACCGAACTGATGCTGCTTGCCATAAGCCGCAGCCACTTCTTCGGGCACGGTTTCACGAGCGAGTTCGGCGATTGCGCGGGCAGCGGCGATCTTCATCTCTTCGTTGATCGCGGTCGCCCGTACATCCAGCGCGCCGCGGAAGATGAACGGGAAGCCCAGCACGTTATTGACCTGGTTCGGATAATCCGAACGCCCGGTTGCCACGATCGCATCGGGCCGCACGGCTTTGGCATCCGGTGGGGTGATTTCCGGATCGGGATTGGCCATCGCAAAGATAATCGGCTGCGGGGCCATATCCTTGACCATGTCCTGCGACACCGCTCCGGCGGCGGACAGCCCAAGGAAAATGTCCGCACCGACCAACGCTTCCTTGAGGGTGCGCTTGTCGGTGGCAATGGCGTGAGCGGACTTGAACTGGTCCACCCCATCGCGGCCGACATAAATCACGCCCTTGGTATCGCAGACAGTGACGTTTTCGTGGCGCACGCCCATCGACTTGATCAGCGCCGTACAGGCCAAGGCAGAAGCCCCGGCCCCGTTGACCACCACCTTTACGTCTTTGAAATCGCGGCCGGTCAGATGGCACGCGTTGACCAACCCGGCAGCCGCGATGATCGCGGTGCCGTGCTGATCGTCGTGCATCACCGGGATCTTCATCCGTTCGCGCAGGGCCTGTTCGATGACGAAGCATTCCGGGGCCTTGATGTCTTCAAGGTTGATCCCGCCAAAGCTGGGTTCCATCATCGCCACGGCTTCGATGATCGCATCGGGATCTTCGCTGGCCAGTTCGATGTCGATCGAATCCACATCGGCAAAGCGCTTGAATAGCACGGCCTTGCCTTCCATCACTGGCTTTGAGGCCAAGGCGCCAAGGTTGCCCATGCCGAGGATCGCGGTGCCATTGGAAATCACCGCCACCAGATTGCCGCGCGCGGTGTAATCATAGGCCGTGGCCGGATCATCGGCGATCGCCTGAACCGGCACGGCCACCCCGGGGGAATAGGCCAGCGACAAGTCCCGCTGGGTTGCCATCGGCTTGCTGGCGATGATCTCGATCTTACCGGGGCGGATGGTCTTGTGGTAAAACAGGGCTTCGCGTTCGGTGAAGCGAACGTTGCTTTCTTCGCGGGTGCTAT
>JBDKLL010000051.1:0-5892 GCA_039795595.1 Pseudomonadota bacterium | reverse complement strand
AACACTTTTGAGCCATCGCCCCTGAGGCGAGGTGAATAGCCCACCGCCATAACCCTTGAATACAACAGGATTTTTGGGGACTACCCCAGAAAGAGAATACTTTCATAGGGTTAAATGGCGGAGCGGGAGGGATTCGAACCCTCGATACGCTTTTGACGTATACTCACTTTCCAGGCGAGCGCCTTCGACCACTCGGCCACCGCTCCGCATTTGCCTGATCGGATCGGACGGCATCTTGGTGCCGGCCGTGAATCAGACGATATTCCATCGCACTGGATGAGCGCGCCCTAGCCTGCGGGCACGGGTTGCGCAAGCGGGCGCGGCCGGCGTGCGAATAGGGCTTGCGCATGGCCAGCGCGATGGCACTTTGCGGTGCATGAAGAACTTGTTGGCGTTCGCAATGATCCTGCTGGGCGGGGCGGTACCTTTGGCCGCACAGAACGGGGCCGCGTTGGCACCGGCGCAAATCGTGGCCGCGGCGCCGCGGGCCGATTGGCGGCCGATCGCGTCCAAGGACCTGTTGGTGATGGAGCTTGCGCCAGATGCCTCGGGTAAGGCGCGGCGGGTGGTGATCCAGTTGCTGCCGCCGCCATTCAGCCAGGGCTGGATCGACAACATTCGCACGCTGGCCGCCGCACATTGGTGGGATGGGCTGGCGGTAACCCGGGTGCAGGACAATTACGTGGCGCAATGGGGCGATCCCGATGGCGAAGACAAGGCCAAGGCGCGGCCGCTGCCGCCCGGGTTGAACGTGGTGCCAGAGCAGGATTACACTGCCCCGCTGGACCAATCGGTACCGGCCGCCGCGCTGATTTTGCCCCATGGCGATGCCTATGCCCCGCACACCTTGCTGCAGGGCGGCTGGCCGCTGGGCCGCGATGCCGGCGGGCAATGGCCAGTGCATTGTTATGGGATGGTTGGGGTGGGCCGCAACCTTTCGCCCGATACTGGTTCAGGGGCGGAACTTTATGCGGTGATCGGCCATGCCCCGCGCCACCTTGATCGCAATATCGCGTTGGTTGGCCGGGTGATCGAAGGGATCGAACTGTTGTCCAGCCTGCCGCGCGGCACCGGCGCGCTGGGGGTTTATGAAACGCGGGCGGAGCAAGTGCCGATCCGGTCGCTCCGCTTGGGCAACGCGGTGCCGGGCCTGCCTGCCTATGAATATCTGGCAACCGATACTGCCACGTTCGCGCGCTATGCCGATGCCAGGGCCAATCGCCATGATGCCTTTTTCATCCACCCGGCGGGCGGCGCTGATATTTGCAACGTACCGGTGCCGGTGCGGCGGGTGCCCGCCCGATGATGGAGCGACTGACCCACACCGGCCGCTTGTGGCGCTGGACCGGCGGGACCAATGGCACGTGGCATTTCGTGACGATCGATGGCGCGGCGGGCGAGATGCTCTCGGGCACGGCCCTGATGCGACGGCTGGAACAGACGATCGGTGGGTTCGGCTCGCTCAAGGTGCGGGCACAGATCGGAGATAGCGCCTTTGCCACATCGGTGTTCCCGTCGAAAAATGCCGGGTGGCTGTTGCCGGTCAAGGCCAGCGTGCGCCGGGCCGAGGATCTGGCCGAAGGCGATACGGTGATCGTGAACCTCGAATTTTAGGGGCTGGGCGTTATAGCCGCTCGGCTTCGGCCACGGCATCGCTGGCGCGCAGGGCGGAAACGATGCGGGTCAGGTGGGCAAGGTCGCTGACTTCCAGATCGACATCATAATTGCCGAACAGTTCATCGCGCCCGGTCATCGCCAGTTGGACGATATTGGCGCGATTGCCGGCAAAGATCCCGGTTGCTTCGGCCAGCGTTCCGGGCCGGTTATAGAGCACCATGCGCAGCCGTCCAACCGCCCCGGTGGTGCGTTCGCCCCACGACAGGTCCAGCCAATCAGCATCGACTCCGCTGGCCAGCGTCAGGCAATCGATCGCGTGAACTTCCACCCCCTTGTCGGGCACGCGGATGCCGATGATCCGATCCCCCGGCACTGGGTGACAGCAATCGGCGAGGTGAAAGGCGACCCCGGCGGTCAGCCCCCGGATCGAAATTGCGCGTTCCTGCTTGGGCCAGTTTTCGGGTTCAGGCAGGTTTGCGGCGCTGCCGGGAACCAGCGCTTCCATCACTTGCCGATCATCGATCTTGGCGGTGCCGATGGCGATCATCAGCTCTTCCTCGCTCGCCAGCTTGAGCCGCTTGATCGCGTCCTTGACCGCCTTTTTGCCGATTTTCGAGGGTAGCCGTTCGACGATTTCCTCAAACAGCTTGCGGCCGATCGCGGCCACTTCGGCGCGTTCCTTGGCCCGCACCGCGCGGCGGATGGCGGCCCGGGCCTTGCCGGTTACGACAAAGCCCAACCATGACAGTTGCGGCGATGCCTTGCGGCTTTTGATGATTTCCACCACGTCGCCATTGGTCAGCGGGGTGCGCAGCGGCATGTGCCGTCCGTTGATCTTGGCCCCCACGGCAAAGCTGCCAAGATCGGAATGGACGGTATAGGCGAAATCAACCGGGGTCGATCCCTTGGGCAACTGAAACAATTGCCCTTTGGGGGTGAAGGCAAAGATCCGATCCTGATAGATCGCCAGCCGGGTGTGTTCGAGCAGTTCTTCGGCATCGTGGCTGGCATCGACGATTTCGATCAGGTCGCGCAGCCAGCCCACCTGCCCATCGGGGCGCACCCCGCCCTGCTTGTAGGCCCAGTGCGCCGCCAGCCCGAATTCGTTGGTGCGGTGCATTTCCTGCGTGCGGATCTGCACTTCCATGCGCATCGAATTTTCGAAGATCAGGCTGGTGTGCAAGCTGCGATAGCCGTTCGATTTGGGCGTGGAGATGAAATCCTTGAAACGGCCCGGGATCATTTGCCACGCGGTGTGCAAGATGCCGAGCGCCCGGTAACAATCAGCGACGCTGTCGGTCAGCACCCGGAAGGCCATGATGTCGGTGATCTGTTCAAAGGTCACATGGCGCTCGGCCATCTTCTTCCAGATCGAATAGGGGTGCTTTTCGCGCCCGGTCACTTCCACCCGCAACCCGGCTTCGGCCAGCGCCTGCTTGATCGACAGCGCGATCGCATCGACTTGCCCGCCTTCGCTGCTGCGGATCTGGGCCAGTCGCCCGGTGATCGTGGCATAGGCTTCGGGTTCGAGCTGTTCGAACGCGAGCATCTGCATCTCGCGCATGTATTCGTACATCCCCACGCGTTCGGCCAGCGGGGCATAGATATCCATCGTTTCGCGGGCGATGCGGCGGCGCTTGTCCTCGCTCTTGATGAAATGGAGCGTGCGCATGTTGTGCAGCCGGTCAGCCAGCTTGACCAACAGGACGCGCAAATCCTCGCTCATCGCCAGAAGGAACTTGCGCAAGTTTTCGGCTGCGCGTTCCTTTTCGCTCATCGCGTCGATCTTCGACAGCTTGGTTACCCCATCGACCAGCCGGGCGACATCAGGGCCGAACAGTTTTTCGATTTCTTCGGGCGTGGCCAGCGTATCTTCGACGGTATCGTGCAACAGCGCGGTGATGATCGTTTCCTGATCGAGTTTCAGCTCGGTCATCAGGCCGGCCACTTCAACTGGGTGGCTGAAATAGGGATCGCCGCTCGCGCGTTTTTGGGTGCCGTGTTTCTGCACGGTATAGACATAGGCGCGGTTCAGCATCGCTTCGTCCGCGGTGGGATCATACGCGAGAACGCGTTCAACAAGTTCATACTGGCGCAGCATCTGACCCCTAAATGGGCGGAATACCCCCGCAAGAGCAAGAGGGCTTGGCGCTTTGTCGTGAAACTGCCACCTTTCAGGGGGTTGTGCTTGCACGGTTGGTGGTGTTGAGGAACGGGGCGCTGGCGATGTTCGGCACAGTGGTGCCAGCATGACGCATCAAGGGAGTTTTCGGGTTTGAGCACCGTCACGCTGGCTGCATTGCTACTTCTTGGCGGCACGGATCAGGCGGTCGCGCAGGTGCCGGTTCCGATTCCGGCTGCCGCGCCGGTTGATCCGGCTGGGCCAGTGGCTACCAAGCCGGCCGCGCCAGACGACAGTGCGATCGTGGTGACCGCGCGCCAGAAAGTGCCGGAAGACCCCGTGCAGGCGATCAACCTCAAGACTTATGAAGTGGTCGACGCTGCCGACCGGGCGATCGTTGGCCCGGTGGCGATGGGGTACAAGCACGGCTTGCCCAGCCCGGTGCGCAGCGGTTTGCGCCACGTACTTGCCAACCTCACCGAACCGGTAGTGTTCGTGAACTTCCTGTTGCAGTTCAAACCCGGCAAGGCGGCCGAAACGGTAGGGCGGTTTGGGTTGAATAGCACGATCGGCCTTGCCGGGCTGCTGGATGTGGCCAAAGCCAAGCCGTTTCACCTGCCGCGTCGCAACAACGGGTTTGCCAACACGCTGGGGTATTACGGGGTCGGGCCGGGGCCGTATTTCTTCGTGCCGATCATCGGCCCCACCACCGCGCGCGACTTGTTCGGCTGGGTGCTCGACAAGTCGTTTTTGCCTGCGGTGGCGGGTGCGCCGCTTAACAACCCGGCGTTTGCACTGGGCACGGGGACGATCAAGTCGCTGGATGACCGGGTGGAATTCGATGCCAAGCTCGAAGAATTCCGCGATACCGGCGATGCCTATACCGCCGAACGGGAATACTACCTTGCATTGCGCAAGGCCGAAATCGAAGCCCTGCACACGCATCGCCAGCCTGCGCCGGGCAGCGCAGCACCGGCGCCAGCGCCAGCCCCCATTACGCCATCCGCGCCATAAGGCGTAGCTGGATCAGCTCCACGCGGCTTCGGGGGGCAGGCTCATCAGGATCGCATCGACATTGCCGCCGGTTTTCAGCCCGAACAGCGTGCCGCGATCATAGACCAGGTTGAATTCGGCATAGCGCCCGCGCCATTCGAGCTGGCGCTGCTTGTCCTGCGGCGTGAAAGCCAAGCCCATCCGCCGGCGCACCAGCAGCGGGAACACCGCCAGAAACGCTTCGCCGACATCGCGGGTAAAGGCAAAGTTGGCCTCCCACGCGGCAACATCAGGGCAATCGAGGTGATCATAGAAGATCCCGCCCACCCCGCGCGCCACGTTGCGGTGCGGGATGAAGAAGTAATCATCGGCCCATTGCTTGAACCGCGGATAATAGGCCGGATCATGCCGGTCGCAGGCCTGCTGGAACGCGCCGTGGAATTCGGCGGTGTCTTCGGCATAGGGGATCGGCGGGTTCAGATCGCCGCCGCCGCCGAACCATGCTTTGGCGGTGGTCAGGAAGCGGGTGTTCATGTGCACGGCGGGCACGTGGGGATTGGCCATGTGCGCGACCAGGCTGATTCCGGTGGCGGTAAACCCCGGGTTCTGGGCATCGGCCCCGTGGATCGTTCCGGCGAAATCGGGCGCAAACCGGCCGTGGACCGTGGAGACATTGACCCCAACCTTCTCGAACACTTGCCCTTTCATCACCCCGCGGGTGCCGCCGCCGGGGTTGGGGTTGCCATCTTCCTCGCGGTTCCAGCTGGTGTATTCGAACCGTGCCGGGCTGCCGGCTTCGGCTTCGATCTGTTCGAATTCGGCGCAGATCCGGTCGCGCAGCGATTCGAACCATTGCTTGGCGCGGGCGGTGTAGGGGGTCCAGTCGGTCATGCAGAGGCGCTTGCCAAATCACGGGCGCGGGGGCAAGCGTGCTGCGTGGTGGCAGCGTGCAGGCGCTGGTGCGATATCCGCTATAGTGCCTTGCCGCATAGCCCCTTCCCCAACGTCGCGTTTCGGATTAAGGACGCGCGCATACAGTGAACTTGAGGAGTCCCGACTATAGCACCCCCACCCCGGCGCATGATGACGCCCCCCGTCAAGAGCGGGCCGCGCTTTAACCAGTATATCACCGTCGACAAGGTCCGCGTTATCGACGAGGC
>JBDKLL010000050.1:0-28167 GCA_039795595.1 Pseudomonadota bacterium | reverse complement strand
AGCCGCAGCGACGCCCCTATGTGCGCCTCTCCAACGCGCCCGTAGCTCAGCTGGATAGAGCATCAGACTACGAATCTGAGGGTCGGACGTTCGAATCGTTCCGGGCGCGCCATTCTCTCCTCCGGGAAGGGAAACGCGAAGAAGGCGGGCTCCATACGGGGCTCGCCTTCTTCGCGTTTGGGCGTGTGCAAACCAGCCAGCCGTTGATGATGGCGGGCGTGACGAACACCGTCCGGGCCGGTATGAAGGCGATATGGTGGACAACCTTCGATCACCGTCGCAGCCGCCGCGCGCCGTGTTCCCGGTTGGGCCTTCGGTGTGGCGGTTTGCCCGGGCCAGCCGCGCCCACGTGGTGATCGATGCGGCCGATTACTTTGCCGCGATGAAGGATGCGATGCTGGCGGCGCGCCAGCAGATCCTGCTGATCGGTTGGGATTTCGATACCCGTATGCGGCTTGGCCCGCCGCGCCAATGGTGGACCGGGGCGGGGCGCAAGCGCTGGCCGGCCCGGCTTGGCGCGTTTGTGATCTGGTTGTGCAAACGCCGTCCCAAAGTGCGGGTGCGGGTGCTCAAATGGAAATTTGCGGCGATCCGGTTCCTGTTTCGCGGTTCGATGATCATCGATCTGGTGCGCTGGTATTTGCACCCGGGCATCACTTTTCGGTTCGATTCGGCGCATCCCCTTGGGTGCAGCCAGCACCAGAAGATCGGGGTGATCGATGATCGCTTTGCGGTGTGTGGCGGGATCGACATGACATCTGATCGCTGGGATACCCCCGAACACCGCGAGGCGGATCCGCGCCGGCGCCGCCCATTTGGGCGCAGTCTGTATGGCCCGTGGCATGATCTGGCGATGATGGTCGAAGGCGATGCGGCTGAAGCCTTGGCGGAACTGGGGCGCGAGCGGTGGGAGCAGGCCGGGGGGAAGCCCCTGTGTCCTTGCCATCCCCAGCGTGAAACCGCGTGGCCCGAACGGATTACGGCCGAATTCACCGATGTTGAAATCGGGATCGCACGAACCCGCTCGGCGTGGAATGGCCTGCCCGAAATTCGGGAAATCGAGGCGCTGTTTCTGGAGCATATCGCCCGCGCGCGGCGGTTTATTTACGCTGAAAGCCAGTATTTCGCCTCACGCAGGATTGCCGAGGCGATTGCCAGCCGGTTGACCCGGCCGGACCCGCCAGAGATCATCCTGATCAACCCGCTGACCGCCGAAGGCTGGCTGGAACAGGCCGCGATGGATGGTGCGCGGGTGCGCCTGTGCCGGGCGATTGCCGAAGTTGATCCGCACAACCGCTTTCGGATCTATATCCCGCGCAATGCCGCTGGCACGCCGATCTATATCCATTCCAAGCTGATGATTGTCGATGATGAAGTGCTGCGGGTTGGTTCGGCCAATATGAACAATCGTTCGCTGGGGCTGGATTCCGAAGCCGATCTGTTCATCGATGCCGCGCGCCCCGGCAATGCCCATGCCGGGGCGGCCATCGCCAGCCTGCGCCACCGGTTGCTTGGCGAACATATCGGCATGCCTGCCGATGCCGTTGCAGCGGAACTGGCGGCCCATGGATCGATGGCGCAGTTAATCGAAGCCGCGCCGCGCGGTGGGAAGCGGCTGGACGCTTTTGTCTTGCGTCCGCTGACCGAAGCGGGAAAAGCACTGGCAGACAACGCCCTGCTTGATCCAGAGCGGCCAGAACACTTGTTCGAGCCGTTCAGCAAGCGGCGCGGGCTGTTCCGCAGGGGTGGGCTGCTGCGCCGCCCCCGCTAGGGAGACGATTACGATGAGCTGCGATATTGACGGCGCGAATGAAGGCCAGTCGGCCAAGCTGCCGGTCCCCGATGAGGTGCAGGACGCAATCCGCACGCTGCTGCGCTGGTCGGGGGATGATCCGCAGCGAGAAGGGTTGCTGGATACCCCGGCGCGCGTGGCGCGGGCGTGGAAGGAATATTGCCAGGGTTATGGCGAAGATCCGGCGGTGCACCTTGGCCGCCAGTTTGAGGAAGTAGGGGGCTATAACGAACTTGTCCTGCTTAAGGACATTCCGTTCCAGTCGCACTGCGAACACCATATGGCCCCGATCACTGGCCGGGCAGCAATCGCCTATATGCCGCGCGATCGAGTGGTGGGGATTTCGAAGCTGGCGCGGGTGCTCCATGGGTTTGCCCAGCGGCTGCAAATTCAGGAACGCCTGACCGCCGAAGTGGCGCAGTGCATCTGGGATAACCTTAAGCCGCACGGCGTAGCCGTGGTGATCGAAGCCCAGCACGGCTGCATGACCGGGCGGGGGGTGAAAACGCCGGGCGTGGGGATGGTTACCAGCCGCCTGATGGGGTGTTTTCTGGATGATCACCGCAGCCGCAAGGAAGTGCTCAGCCTGATGGGGTATTGAGCAAACCATGGCGAATATGCCTGAACCGGTGATGACGGCGGCAGAATTGGCGGCCTTCTTTGTTGAGGCGTTTCCCGGTGTCGCGACCGAACGTCATGCCGGGATCGTCGAAATTGCACCGGGCCGGGTCCGTCTGGCGCTTGAACCGGGCGAAGATGCGCTGCGGCCGGGCGGGATCGTTTCCGGCCCAACCCAGATGGGGCTGGCCGATCGCGCGGCTTATGCGGTCATCCTTGCGCATATCGGGCCGGTGGCGATGGCGGTGACCAGCAACCTCAACATCAGCTTCCTGCGCGCGGTGGAATATCGCACGGTGATGGCGGATGCGGTGCTGATCAAGCTGGGGCGGCGGCTGGCCACGGTCGATGTGCGGTTGTGGCAGGGCGATGCCGCGGTGGTGCTGGCACAGGCCACGGTTACTTACGCCATTCCGGGGTGACGCCCCGCGATGGGTAAAACAAGCGCGGGCGCCGGCTGAACCGGCTCCCGCGCTGTGTTTCTGATGCTGTATTTAGAGCTGGTCGATCATGTAATCGGCCGCGCTGACCTTGAATTCGCCGGGGGCTTCGACGTGGAGCTGTTCCACCACGCCGTCGTTGACGACCATCGAAAACCGCTGACCGCGGGTGCCCAGGCCGAAGCCCGAACCATCCATCGTCAGGCCCAGCGCCTTGGCAAAATCGGCGTTGCCGTCAGCCAGCATGGACACGTCGGCGGAACCCGATGCCTTGCCCCACGCGCCCATCACGAACGGATCGTTGACCGCGGTGCAGGCGATTTCGTCGATGCCCTTGGCCTTGAGATCGGCCGCGTGCTCGACATAGCCGGGCAGGTGCTTGGCCGAGCAGGTCGGCGTGAACGCCCCGGGAACCGAGAACAGCGCCACGCGCTTGCCCTTGAAATAGTCTGCCGATTGCACGGCTTCCGGCCCGTTTTCGGTGGCCTTGACCAGTTTTACATCGGGCAGCTTGTCTCCAACCGCGATCGTCATTGTCGTTTCTCCTGTCTGCGAAGGTTCTTGCGAGTCTGTCGCAAGATATAGGGTGGATCGGGGGTGGGGCAAGGCACGGTTGCGGCTGTCGCCCGGAAGATATGATATAAAGAGATTGTTATATTTGCTTCCGAGCGCGCAAACGGCTAAGGGCGGCGGCAATCGTACGCTGGTTGGCCGTGGGGCTGGCTGGCGATTGTTCAGGAATGACAGGAGTTTCCCCAGTGGCCAGTGTGCTCGAACCCGCCAAGGATTATGTGATCGCCGATATCGGTTTGGCCGATTTTGGCCGTGCGGAAATCGCGATTGCTGAAACCGAAATGCCGGGCCTGATGGCGCTGCGCGAAGAATTCGGCGCGGCCCAGCCGCTCAAGGGCGCGCGGATCACCGGTTCGCTGCACATGACCATTCAGACCGCGGTGCTGATCGAAACGCTGGTGGCACTGGGCGCCGAAGTGCGCTGGGCAACCTGCAATATCTATTCGACACAGGACCACGCCGCCGCCGCGATCGCCGCGGCCGGGATCCCCGTGTTCGCGGTGAAGGGCGAAAGCCTGGCCGAATACTGGGATTATGTCGGTTCGATCTTCGATTGGGATGATGGCACCGGCCGCACCGCCAACATGATCCTGGATGACGGCGGTGATGCCACGATGTTCGCGCTGTGGGGTGCCCGCGTTGAAGCCGGCGAAGCGCTGTTCGAACCCAGCAACGCCGAAGAAATCGAATTCGTCCGCGCGCTCAAGGAATTCCTTAAGCGCAAGCCGGGTTACCTGACGATGTCGGTGGCCCACATCAAGGGCGTGTCGGAAGAAACCACCACCGGGGTTCATCGCCTGTATCAGATCGCCAAGGACGGCAAGCTGCCGTTCCCCGCGATCAACGTGAACGATTCGGTGACGAAGTCGAAGTTCGACAACCTCTATGGCTGCAAGGAATCGCTGGTTGATGCGATCCGCCGTGCAACCGACGTGATGCTGGCCGGCAAGGTTGCCTGTGTTGCCGGGTTCGGCGATGTTGGCAAGGGCAGTGCCGCTTCGCTGCGTCAGGGCGGCGCGCGCGTGATGGTAACCGAAATCGATCCGATCTGCGCGCTGCAGGCGGCGATGGAAGGTTATGAAGTTGTCACCATGGAAGAAGCGGTCAAGCGCTGCGATATTTTCGTGACGGCGACCGGCAACGAAGACGTGATCACCGCCGAACACATGAAGGCGATGAAGCCGATGAGCATCGTCTGCAACATCGGCCACTTCGACAGCGAAATTCAGATCGCTGCGCTGGATAACTACAAGTGGACCGAAGTGAAGCCGGGCACCGATCTGGTTGAATTCCCGGATGGCAAGCAGATCATCGTGCTGGCCAAGGGCCGCCTGGTCAACCTGGGCTGCGCCACGGGCCACCCCAGCTTCGTGATGTCGTCTTCGTTCACCAACCAGACGCTGGCGCAGATCGAACTGTTCACCAAGGCCAGCGAATATAAGAACGAAGTGTACGTGCTGCCCAAGCACCTCGATGAAAAGGTGGCGGCGCTGCACCTTGAAAAGCTTGGCGTTAAGCTGACCCAGCTGTCGAAGAAGCAGGCCGATTACATCGGCGTGTCGCAGCAGGGGCCGTTCAAGCCGGACCATTACCGTTATTGATCGACAGCTTGTGCACGCGGCCCGGTTGTAATCCGGGCCGCGTGGGCATAGCGACGGGACATGACTTTGTCCCCAACCGCGCTGGTGCTGATCGGACTGCTGCTGGCAGCGTGGACGGTGGCGGGGTTGTGGGCGATTCTGTGGTCACGCGCGCGCCAGCGCCGGGCCGAACAGCACCGCGCCACGGCCCGCCGGATGGCGCGGCTGGTGGATGAAAGCCCGGCCGTGCCGCTGCTGGTGCGGGCCGATGGCAAGATCGAAGCCCCGCAGCGGCTGGCCAACTGGCTGGGGCTGGATACGGTTCCGCAATTCCTGACCGAATTGGATGCTGGCCGAACCGATCAGGACGGCGGACTTTCGCCCGAACAACTGCAAGACCTGACCGAAGCCGTGCGGCGGTGCCAGCGCACCGGCAATCCGTTCAGCATGGTGTTCACCCCGCGCGGCTCAACCCGCAGTCTGGCCTTGCGCGGGCATCTGGCCGATCCGGCGATTTCTCCCGGCGGGGCGGCGCTGGTCTGGGTGTTTGATTTTTCCGACAGCGAAAGTGAACTGGCCCAATTGCGCGCACAGGCCCAGCGCGCCAGCGACGATTTCGGCGCACTGGTTGGCCTGATCGAAGCCGCGCCGATTCCGATGTGGTTCCGCAGCCCTGAAGGCGATCTGCGGCTGGTCAACGGGGCCTATGTGGCGGCCGTGGCGGGGCAGGATGCGCAGCAGGTCGTGGCCGAAGGCATCGAACTGATTGAATCCGTGGATGGGTTGAGCGCGCAGCAGATCGCCTTGCAGGCGGCAGGCCGCGATTTGCCGATCGAACGCATGGTTTCGGCCACGATCGGGGGGCAGCGCCGGGCGCTGCGGGTATCTGACTTGCCGCTGGGGCGGGAAGGGATCGCAGGCTATGCGCTGGATCTTGAGGAGATGGAGCAGCTTGGCCGCGATTTTCGGGCGTTCCGCGATGCCCAGCGCGGGATGCTCGATCAGCTTTCGGCCGGGGTGGCCCAATTCGATGCCAAGCGCCAGCTGACTTTCGCCAACCAGCCGTTCCAGCGCCTGTTCGGATTGGGGCCGGCGGCATTGCTTAATCCGCCGCTGTTCGAACGCTTGCTGGATCTGGCCCACGATGCCGGCCGGGTGCCCGAAGCGCGGGATTTTCCGGCTTGGCGGCGCGAACGCGCGGCATGGTTCATGGCCAGCAGCGCGCAGGATGAAGCATGGACGCTGGCGGATGGCACCCATCTGCGCGTGGTGGCGCAACCGCTGCCCGATGGCGGGATGATCCTGATTGTCGAAGATCGCACCGAACAGCTGCGGCTTTCGGCGGTGCGCGATACGCTGCTGCGCACCCGCACCGCCACGTTCGACAGCCTGTTTGAATCGGTGGCGGTGTTTGCGCCCGATGGCCGGATGCAGTTGTGGAACCGACGGTTTGCGGCTGACTGGGGGCTGGATGAAAGCTTCCTCGATACCCACCCCCGGATCGAGGCGCTGCTGGAGCGGATCGCGCGGCGATTGGCCAAGCCTGACCGGGCGGCTGGCGTGGGCGATGCGGTGCGCGCGGCCACGCTTGACCGGCGGCAAACCGGCGGGCGCGTGGTGCTGGCGGATGGGCGCAGCCTGGAATATGCGGGGGTGCCGTTGCCCGATGGCAATGGCCTGTTGACGGTGCTGGACATTACCGATTCCCAGAAAGCCGAAGCGGCCCTGCGGGAACGCACCGCGGCGCTGGAAGAAGCGGATGCGATGAAAACCCGCTTTCTGGCTAACATGAGCTATGAATTCCGTACGCCGCTGACATCGATCGGCGGGTTCGCGGAATTGTTGCAGGTCGGGCTTGGCGGTACGCTGTCGGCACAGGGCCAGGAATATGTCGATGCGATCCTCAGTTCGGTTGGCCGGCTGGGTGAACAGATCGAATCCGTGCTCGATCTGTCGCAAAGCGAAGCCGGGATGCTGCCGCTGGCGAGCGAGGAAATTGAACTGCTGCCGTTTATGACCCGGCTGGTCGAAGCCCGGGCGCAGCGGATCCGCGATGATGGCCAGACGCTTGACTTGCGCGGTGACAAGGGGGCCGGGCGGATCGTGGGGGACAAGCGCCGGCTGACGCGGGCGCTGGGACACCTGCTGGACAATGCGATTTCGGCCACGCCGCGCGGTGGGCGCATTCTGGTGGAACTGGGCGCGCGCAAGGGGCAGGCGCGGATTGTCATTTCGGATAATGGGCCGGGGATGGATTCGGCTACGCTGGCGCGCGCGCTGGAAGGGATCAAGCTGAGCGCCGATGGCAAGAGCGTGGAACGGCGCCAAGGCCTTGGCCTGCCTTTGGCCCGGCAACTGGTTGAAGCCCACGGCGGCACGCTGCAATTGCTCTCGCAACCAGGGCAGGGCACCGCCGCGATCGTGGAGCTGCCATGACGCTTGCCTTGCCCGATATTGCCGCGATGGAGGCGTTTGGCGCGCGGATTGCACGGGCTTTGCGCCCGGGTGATGTGGTGGCGCTGGCGGGCGGATTGGGGGCGGGCAAAACCACGCTGGCCCGCGCAATCATTGCCGGGCTGGGCTATGTTGGAGAGGTGCCTTCGCCGAGCTTTGCGATCATTGAAACCTATGATCCGCCGCTGGTCCGCCTGCCGCTGGTCCATGCCGATTTCTATCGGCTTGAACGGCCGGAAGAAGCACAGGAAATCGGACTGGACGATTACCGCGAAGGCGCGGCCTTGCTGGCCGAATGGCCGGACCATGCCGGGGGTTTCAGCCATGAATCCGGATGCTTGTCGATCCGGCTCGAAGTTGCGGAAACGGGACGGGTGGCCATTGTCGAATGTGGTCCGGATTGGCTAGGGCGTGACCCGCAATGATCGAACACCTTCCCGATGGGCTGGAGCCCTTCCTCGCCGCGGCCGGCTGGAGCGGCGCGCAGATCGAACCGCTGGCTGGCGATGCGTCGTTCCGGCGGTATTTCCGCATTCGTTCCGCTGATGGCCGTTCGGCAATGCTGATGGATGCGCCGCCGCCGAACGAAGATCCTGCGCCCTTCCTGCGCGCGGCCAAGTGGCTTGATGGCAATGGGCTGCGCGCGCCGGCAATTCTGGCTGAAGACCCGGCCCGCGGGTTGGTGCTGCTGGAAGACTTCGGCGAAGTGCGGATGCGCGAATACCTTGACCAGTGGCCTGCTGATGAACGCGTGGTCTATCAGGGCGCAGTCGATGCCCTGATCCGGCTGCACCGCCTGCCGCCGGGGCCGTTTCTGGACTATTCGCTGCAGGAATACTTGCGCGAAGTGAAACTGCTGATCGAATGGTATTGCCCGGCGCGCGGGTTGGCGATCGACGCCGCCGGCTATGTCACGGCATGGGAAACGGTGCTGGCCGACCTGCTGCCGCGCCAGCGCCCCGGGGTAACGGTGCTGCGCGATTACCATGCCGAAAACGTGATGCTGCTGGGTGCGTTGCACGATCAGGGGCTGCTGGATTTTCAGGACGCGCTGGTGGGGCATCCGGCCTATGACTTGGTGTCATTGTTGCAGGATGCGCGGCGCGACGTGTCGGAACAGCTCGAAGCGGACATGTTCGATTATTATGTCGAACGCACCGGTGCGGACGCCGATTTCCTGGCCGATTATGCCCGCCTTGGGGCGCAGCGCAACGCCAAGATCGTGGGGATTTTCGTGCGGCTGTGGCAGCGCGATGGCAAGCCGCGCTATCTGGAATACATCCCGCGGGTCTGGGCGGCGCTGGAACGCGATCTGGCGCACCCTGCGCTGGGCCCGGTAAAGGCGTGGTTCGATGCCAATATCCCGGCCGATCTGCGTGCGGCCGGTGGCGGCAGCTTCGCGGTATGAGTCTGAGCCTGCCCGCCACGGCAATGATCATGGCCGCGGGCAAGGGCACGCGGATGATGCCGCTCACGGCGACCCGGCCCAAGCCGCTGGTCGAAGTAGCCGGGACCACGCTGCTGGATCACGTGCTCGACCTGCTCCGTGGGGCTGGGGTGGGGCGGATCGTCGTCAACGTCCATTACTTTGCCGAGCAAATCGAAGCCCATCTGGCGGCGCACGCCGGCGATTTCGCCGTGGCGATTTCGGACGAGCGCGAACTGCTGCGCGATACTGGCGGCGGGTTGATCAAAGCGCTGCCGCTCATCGCCGGGGATCCGTTTTTCTGCATCAACGCTGATAACTGGTTCGCCGATACCGAGCAGCACGCCTTGCACCGGTTGGCCGCGGCGTGGGATCCGGTCAAGATGGACGTGCTGATGTTGGTCGTGCCGACAGCGCGTGCGGGTAACACCCAAGGTCAGGGCGATTTCGATCTGGACGATCAGGGGCGTCTGTCGCGCGCCGGGCCAAAGCGGCCACGGCCCTATGTGTGGACGGGGATCCAGTTGTTGGCGCGTCATGTCATTGCCGATCCGCCTGCCGCGGTGTTTTCGACCAACGTGTTCTGGGATCGGGCGATTGCCGCCGGCCGTTGCCACGGGCTGGTTCACGACGGCGCGTGGTTTGATGTGGGCTATCCCGAAGCGATCGGCATGACTGAAGCCAAACTGGGCCATGGCTGAGCGGCGCGCGCCGCAAGTCTATTTGATCGCGGCGCATCGCGGCTTTGCCGATGCGCTCGTGGCGGGGCTGATCCCGCGCTATGCGGATAAAGACCTTGGCCTTGCGCGCCTGACGCTGTTGTTGCCCAGTCGCCGTGCGGAACGGATCATTACCGAAGCGTTCGTGCGCCTGTCGGGCGGGGGGATGCTGCTGCCGCGGATGGCGGTGGTGGGCGATCTTGATCTTGATGAAACGCTGGGGCCACTGCTCGATCCGTTGGGCGCGGGGGCGGTGGTGCCGCCGGCCGCCGATCCGACGCGGCGGTGGCTGCGGTTGGCCGAACTGCTGGGCGCGGAAATGGGGGCGACGGCACCCAAGCCGCCGGGCTTGCTGCGGCTGGCGCGTGAAACCGCCAGCACGATTGACCGGCTGGCAATCGAAGGGATCGAACTGGGTGATCTGCTGACCGAACGTGTGGCGGGCATCGTTGGCGATCTGGCCAATCACTGGCGCGAAAGCACCCGCCAGTTTGCGCGAGTGCAGGCACAATGGCTGGCTGAACTGGCCAGCCGTGGTGAAGTCGATCCGCCGCAGCGGCGCAACCTGCTGTTCGATCACGCGGCGCGGCGCTGGGCAGAAACGCCGCCCGAACATCCGATCGTGGCTGCGGGCGTGACCAGCGCTTCGCCGGCATTGGCCAGATTGCTGCGGGTGATTGCGGAATTGCCGAACGGGGCGGTGGTCTTGCCCGATCTCGATCTGGGGCTGGACCCTGCGCATTGGGCGATGCTGGGCCGGGCCGGCGATTCCGCCGGTGCTGCCGAGCCGCAGTTCGGTGAGCGCGATGCCGCAACCCATCCGCAATACCACCTCAAGCTGCTGCTTAACCGGATGGGGATCGCACGCGCCGAAGTTGATCCGTGGCACCGCGCCGGATTGGCGGCGGCCCCGCCCGAACGCAGCCGCGCGATTTCGAACTTGTTCCTGCCGCCACAGGCTAGCGCAAGGTGGGTCGATCTGCCTGCCGGGGAACGCCGGCTATCCGGCGTGCGGTTGATGGAAACCGCGCATCCCGGCGAAGAAGCACAGGCGATTGCAATCCTCATCCGCGAGGCCCTGGAAACGCCAGAACGGCGGGTGGCGCTGATCACCCCGGATCGCGGGTTGGCCGGGCGCGTGGTTGCGCACTTGCGGCGGTGGGGGATCACGGCAGACGATACCGCGGGGCTGCCGCTTACCCAAACCACGGCGGGCCGGCTGGTGCTGCAACTGGCCGAACTGGCAGCGCAGGAAGCCGCGCCGGTGGCGCTGCTGGCATTGCTGGAACATCCGTGGGTGCAGGCCGGGGAAGCGCGCGCGGCATGGCTGGAAAATGCCCGCGCGCTCGATCTGGCGCTGCGCGGGCCGCGTCCCGGGCCGGGGTTGGAGCCATTGCGCGCCGCGGTTGAACGGATCGCGGCGCATGGCGATGCAGCGGGGCTGCACGCATGGTGGGCTGGGGTTGAAGTGATCCTTGCGCCGCTGCTGGATTGGGATGCCGGATTGCCGCTGGCCGCGGCGCTCGATCGGCTGGCCACGGCGGGCGAGGCGCTCTGCGGCACCGTGCTGTGGGGCGGCGCGGATGGGCGGGCATTGGCCGCATTCATCGATGACCTGCGCAGCGCGGCTGGTGCTGGCGGGCCAGTGATCGCGCCGGCCGATCTGCCGGCAGTGCTGCGCGATGCGATGGACCGGGTGGCGGTGCGTCCGCCGTGGGGCGGGCATCCGCGCGTGGCAATTTACGGCTTGCTGGAAGCGCGGATGAGCCGCGCCGATCTGGTCATCTGCGGCGGGTTGACCGAAGGCGTCTGGCCCGGCAGCCCAAGCCCCGAGCCTCTGTTGCCGCCGGCGGTGCTGCGGGCGCTGGGGGTGCCGGGAGGCGAATTCCGGATCGGGCTGGCCGCGCATGATCTGGCCGGGGCACTGGGCGCGCCGGACGTGGTGCTTAGCTGGGCGCAGCGCGATGATGGTGCGCCGGTCATCCCCAGCCGCTTTGTGCTGCGGGTTGAAGCAATGCTGGGCGAATTGGCCGCCGAACACCGCGAAGTGCGCGCAGTGGAACTGGCCCGGGCGATCGACCGCGTGCCGCGTGCGTCGGCCTATCCACGGCCCCAACCAGATCCGACTCCGGCCCAGCGCGATGTGGCGCTGGCCGTCACCGCGATCGATCGGCTGCGGGGTGATCCGTATCAGTTTTACGCGCAAGCCATCCTGCGGTTGCGCGCGCTGGACCCGCTTGATGCAGCGCCGAGCCCGGCGTGGCAGGGCACTGTGGTCCACGCCGTGCTCGATCGCTGGCACAAAAGCGGGGAAGGGGCCGGGCTGCTCCACGCCATCGCGGCCGAGGAACTGGCGGCGATGCAGGCGCATCCGCTGGTCCGCACCTTGTGGTGGCCGCGGTTGGCGCGGGCGCTTGAATGGGTCGATCTGGCGGTTACCGCGGCCCGCGCCGAAGGGCGCACGGTGATTGCCAGCGAGAGCGACGGGGTGATGGCGGTGGCCGGGGTTAAAGTGCATGGCCGGGCTGACCGGATCGACCGACTGGCCGATGGCAAGCTGGCGATCGTTGATTACAAGACCGGCAACGCGCCGACCGGCCGGATGGTTGCCGAAGGTTTTGCGCTGCAATTGGGCGTCTTGGCGCTGATTGCCGAAGCGGGTGGGTTTTCGGGGATCGCGGGCGCGGTCGAACGGTTCGAATACTGGTCGCTCAACAAATCGGACAAAAGCCCGACCGGGTTCGGCAAGGCTGATGAACCGATCCTTGAAGGGCGCAAGAAAAGCGGCCTGCCGCGCGATCTGTTCCTCGATACGATTGCGGAATACCTGAATGATGCGATCGCGCGCTGGATCAAGGGGCGCGAACCCTTCACTGCGCGGCTTAACCCGGATCTTGGCGGCTATAACAATTACGATCAGCTGATGCGGCTCGATGAATGGCAGGCGCGCGGCGATAGCGGTGGTGGTGCCAGTGGTGCCGGTGGAGCAGGCGGATGAGCGACAAGCTGTTCCCCCTGACCCACGAACAGCACCCGGCGGTTGATCCGGCCGAGGTGGTGTGGCTTTCGGCTTCGGCCGGGACCGGGAAAACGCAAGTGCTGTCGGCGCGGGTGCTGCGCCTGCTGCTGCAACCCGATGTCAGCCCGGGGCAAGTGCTCTGTCTGACCTTTACCAAGGCCGGGGCAACCGAAATGGCCGCGCGGATCAATGCGGTGCTCGCCCGCTGGGTTCGCGCCCGGCCCGAAGCGCTGGCTGCCGATCTGAAAGCGATTGGCGCGGATTTCGGGCCCGCGGCACAGGCGCGCGCCCGCACGCTGTTTGCCGAAGTGCTGGATTGTCCCGGCGGTGGGCTGCGGATCGATACGATCCATGCCTTTGCGCAGTGGTTGCTGGCCGCATTCCCGCACGAAGCCGGACTGGTGCCGGGTGCCAAGGCGATGGAAGATCGGGATCGCGACTTGTTGCTGCGCGAAGTTCTGGCCGACCTGCTGGTCGAAGCCGAACGCAGCAATGATGTGGCGACGCTGGATGCCTTGGCTGAACTGTCGGTGCGGTTGGGTGCCGATGCGGTGGAAGCGTATCTGCTGCGCTGTGCCGATGCCCGGGCCGCATGGTTTGGGCCGGGGGCATGGCAACCGCCGATGCGTTCGCGGGTGTTGCAATTGCTTAACCTGCCCAGTGATGCCGGCGCTGAAGATCTGGATGCGCTGTGCAGCGATGCGCAGTTCGACGTGGCCGCCCTGCGGCACTGCATGGCCGTAAATGCGGCGTGGAAGGCGGCAACCGGCCAGAACAACGCGGCGGCGATTGGCGATTGGCTGGGCGGATCACCCGCCGTGCGCGCCGCCGGTATCGATGCGCTTTACGATGTGTTCTTCACCAAGAAAGACGGTGAATTGCGGGCCTGCAAATCGCAGGCCAACATCGATCCCGGATATGCAACCAGCGTGCAGCAGGTGGCCGCCAGCATCATCGCCGTGCGCGAACGCCGTGCGTTGCTGGAACTGGCCGATTTTCTGGTGCCCACGCTGGAATTGGGCCGCAAGTTTGCGCTGGCCTGGGATGAAGCCAAGGCCCGCGCCGGGTTTATCGATTTCGATGACCAGATCCGCCGGGCTGCGGCGTTGTTGACCACGCAGGGCCTGTCGGACTGGATCCGCTACAAGCTTGACCGGCGCTTCGATCATATCTTGGTTGATGAAGCGCAGGATACCAATGCCGCGCAGTGGCAAATCATCGATGCGCTTACCGGTGAATTCTTTGCCGGCGAAGGCGCGAGCGATGCCAGGCTGCGTACGCTGTTCGTGGTGGGCGATTACAAGCAGGCGATTTTCCGGTTTCAGGGCACCAGCCCGGAAAACTTCGAAAAGGCCCGTGAACGCGTGCGCCATGCGATGCGCGGCTTGGCCGAAAATGCCCTGCGGCTTGGCAGCGATGCAGCGGGCCGGGCGCTGCGGGAACTGGGGCTGGGCACCAGTTTCCGAACTGCGCAGGCGATCCTGCAGTTTGTCGATCTGGCGATCGGCCGGATTGGTGGGGGCAATTTCGGGCTGACTACCCCGCCAGCGCCGCACTTTGGCGAAGATCGCCCCGGCCATGTGACGATCTGGCAAGTGGTGAATGAGCAAGCCGCCAGCACCGACGATGCCGATGAGGGCGAAAGCGACGAAACCAATTGGCTGTCCGGCAACGACCGGATTTTGGCCGAACGTATCGCCCGGCAAGTGCGGGCATGGCTGGATGATGGCTATCTGTTGGTCAAAGGGCAGCGGCGGCGGGCCTGCGCTGGCGATGTCATGGTGCTGGTGCGTAAGCGCAAGGAACTGGCTGGGCTGATCGTGGCCCGGCTGCACGCCGCCGGGGTGCCGGTGGCCGGGGTTGATCGGCTGCGGCTTGCCGCGCCGCTGGCGGTGCGCGATCTGATGGCCGCGCTGCGGTTTGCCGCGCAACCGCTGGACGATCTCAATCTTGCCTGCCTGCTTGGCTCGCCGCTGATCGGGTGGTCGCAAGATGACCTGCTGGAGCACGGTTACCGCGAACGCGGGGTAACGCTGTGGGAACATTTGCGCCGCAGCCGCGGGGCGTTGGTCGATGCAACGATGGCCAAGCTGCTGGATCTGTTGCGCCAGGCCGATTTCGAACCGCCGCAGGCCTTGCTGCACTGGGTGCTGATCGGGCCGTGGCACGGGCGGCGCAAACTGGTGGCGCGGCTGGGCAGCGAAGCCAATGACCCGATCGACGAACTGCTCAACGCCGCCGGCGCGTTTGCCGCGAACGAAGTGCCCAGCCTGCAAGGCTTTATCCGCTGGTTTGATGCCGGGGATGGGGAACTGAAACGCGAAGCCGGGCAGGCCGCAGATGAAGTGCGGGTGATGACCGTTCACGGTTCAAAGGGGTTGCAGGCCCCGATCGTGATTTTGGCGGATGCCGCCGATAATCCCGATCGATCGCGCCCCACGGGGTTGATGCTGGATGATCCGCTGGCTGGGGATGGCGGTGAAGCCCGGCAGATCCCGCTGCCGCCATTGGCCAAGGCGGCCAGAGTTGGGCCGATTGCCGCGGCCGAAGCACGGGTCAAAGCCGAAGAGCTGCAGGAACACTGGCGGCTGCTTTATGTTGCGATGACCCGCGCCGAAGAGGCGCTGTACATCACCGGTGCACTGGGCGCGGCAGAGAAAGCCCCAGCCCCGAACAGCTGGTATGCGCAATTGTCCGGGCTGTTTCAGGACGAGGAATGGCTTGACGATCCGCTGTGGGGCCGGCGCGTCGAACACGGCGAAACACCCGGTGCCGCGCCGGATGCGGCATTGCGGGGGGCGGCGGAATTGCCGCTGCTGCCGCCGTGGCTGGAAAGCCCGCCGCCGGCTGAACCGCGTCCGCCGCGGCCACTGGCGCCCAGCGCAATGGGAGAGGATCTGGCTGCCGATCCGCCTTATCCACCGGGGGCAGGCGGGCTGGCGGCGCGGCGCGGGGTGTTGCTGCACAAGCTGCTCGAACGCCTGCCTGCGGTGCCGGTGGACGAACGCAAGGCAGCGGCGCTGACATGGCTGGCGAATGTCGCCGGTGAATTTGACGCTGCGGCACAAGCGGCGATGGCGCAATCCGCGCTGGTGGTGCTTGATAACCCGGCATGGGCCGACCTGTTTTCATCTGCGGCGCTGGCCGAAGTGCCGATTGCCGCCACGGTTGGCGGGCAGGTGGTGGCGGGTACGATCGACCGACTGCTGATCACCGGGGAACGAATCCGCCTGATCGATTTCAAGACTGCGCGCCGTCCGCCGGCCAGCCTCGATGCAGTGCCGGTGGCAATCTTGCGGCAGTTGGCGGCTTATGCTGCGGCGCTTGAAGCAGCCTATCCGGGGCGGCGGGTCGAAGCGGCGGTGCTGTACACCCAGACGCCGATCCTGCTGGAAATCCCGGCTGAATTGCTGACAATCCACAAGCAGGCGCTGATCGGCCTCGATTAAGGGCCAAGCTGGCATTGACGCGGCCACAGGAATCCTTTTGATCGCCGGCAATTGCCAAGCGGTTCCGGCCGATTACATTGGCATCAGCGATTTCAAGGAGATTCCCGATGGCCACCAAAGCCGTAACCGATGCCAGCTTCGCCGCCGATGTGCTTGCTTCCGATAAGCCGGTACTGGTTGATTTCTGGGCTGATTGGTGCGGGCCGTGCAAGATGATCGCGCCGGCGCTCGAAGAATTGAGCGATGAACTGGCCGATCAGGTGACCATCGCCAAAGTGGATATCATGGACAGCACCGACACCGCCGCCAAGTATGGCGTGCAGTCGATCCCGCTGATGGTGCTGTTCAAGAACGGCGAACCCGTTGCCCAAAAGCTGGGTGCTGCGCCGAAAAGCCAGCTCAAGGGTTGGCTGGAAAGCGTCCTTTAAGGCTTAAAGCTGGGCGATCCGTGCAGCCAGTTCGTCCCACAGGGCCGGGCTGGCCGCGCCGATCAGGCCCGGCAGGTGGGCTTCGTCCACCCGGTATGGCCGCCCATCGGGCCGTGCCACTTTGCCGCCGGCTTCATTGACGAACAGCACCCCGGCGGCATGGTCCCAGGCCAGCGTGCGTTCGAACACCGACAGGTCGTTCACCCCCAACACCAGCCGCGGATATTGTTCGGCGGCGCAGCGTGGAATGTCCACCAGCGTATAGAACGGCGCGATTTCGCGTTGCATCGCCGCGCGCCGGGCGGGATCGACAAACATCAGCGAAATCCCGGCAATCGGCGGCTCCTGCCCGGTGGGGCGGGCGATGATGCGATCTTCGCCAAGATAGGCACCGGCCCCCTGATGGGCATGGCACAGCCGCCCGCTGAGCGGATCGAGGATCCATCCCGCCACGGTTTCACCGGCGCGGGATAGCGCCACCATGATCCCGAACGGCGGCTTGCCGCTGGCGTAATTGTTGGTGCCGTCAATCGGATCGATGATCCAGCACACATCATCACCCAGCCGATCGAGCAAGGCAGGATCGGCATGGGCTGCTTCTTCGCCCACAATCGCGGCTTCGGGCAGGATCCGGGCCAGCCCTTCGGCAAGGATCAGTTCGGCTTCCTTGTCGGCAATCGTCACCACGTCATCCGCGGCCTTGGCATCGATCTGGTGGGTTTCCAGCGATTGGTAGCGCGGCATCACGGCGCGATCGGCCGCATCTTGCATCACCGCAACCACGGCCGGGGTGAGGGTGATGGTCTGCTTTGCCAACGCTCAGCTCCGGTAATCGGCGTTGATCGAGATGTAACCGTGGGTCAGATCGCAAGTCCACACCGTGGCGCGGCCATCGCCCAACCCCAGATCAACTTCGATGGAAATGTCCTGCCCTTTCAGGTGTGCGGCCACCGGGGCTTCGTCGTAATCGGCCAGTGGTTGGCCATCGCGTGCCGCCCACGTCCCGCCAAAGCCGATCGACAGTTTGTCGCGGTCGGCCGGTTCGCCGGCTTTGCCCACCGCCATGACCACGCGGCCCCAGTTGGCGTCTTCGCCGGCAATCGCGGTTTTGACCAAGGGGGAATTGGCAATCGCCAGCCCGACCTTGCGGGCGCTGGTATCGCTGATCGCGCCCGATACCGTCACTGCGATGAATTTTTGCGCGCCTTCGCCATCACGCACCACCAGATGCGCCAGTTGGCGGCAGACGTCCTCCAGCGCGGCGGCAAAGGCATCGGCACCGGGGCAGCCGGCGCAGTTGATCTGTTCGTTTCCGGCCTGTCCGGTGGCAAAGGCCAGCACGGTATCGCTGGTGGAGGTGTCGCTATCGACCGTGATGCAACTGAACGTGCGCTGGTTGGCGGCTGATAGCAGTTCCTGCAGATAGCCCGGCGCAATCGCGCAATCGGTGAAGATATAGCCCAGCATCGTCGCCATATCGGGCGCGATCATCCCGCTGCCCTTGATCACTGCCGCCAGTTTGACCGTGGTGCCGCCCACCACCGCTTCGGCATAAGCGCCCTTGGCAAACGTATCGGTGGTGCCGATGGTGTTGGCCATTTCTTCCCAGCCGCAGGGCGGCGCGGCCAGCGCGGCTGCGATCCCGGCCTGCGCCTTGTCCTTGGGCAGGGGTACGCCGATCACCCCGGTCGATGAAACAAACACGTGTTCGGGGGCGCAGCCCAGTCCGGCGGAAACTTGCGCCATGATCGCTTCCACCGCCTCGCGCCCGCGATAGCCAGTGAACGCGTTGGAATTGCCGGCATTGACCACCAGCGCCCGCGCGCGGCCTTGCCCCACATTGGCGCGGCCCAGTTCGACTTCGGACGAGCAGCAGACGTTGCGGGTGAACACCCCGGCCACCGCCGTGCCTTCGGCCAGTTCGACATACGTCAGGTCGCAGCGGCCCCAGTCCTTGTACCCGGCGCGGGCCACGCGCGGGGTCACCCCGGCAATCGCGGGCATGGCAGGAAACGGGCGGGCGAGGGGGGAAACGCTGTGGCTCATGCTTAGGCCATATTTCCCAAGGGCAATTGCGGCAAGCCTTGCGCGCAGATGGTTGCACAAGGATAGGGATGGGTTACACTAACAATATGAAATTATATAATTTATTCAAACTGATTCTGGTGCTTGGCTGCATCTTGCTGGCAATCGACCCGGCTCTGGCGAAGCCTGACAGCATGATCGCGGCGAATGGTGCCGGCCCGCTGGTGCGCACCGTTGCGCCGCTGGCGGGTCCGAAACCGATTGGTGCTGCTGGCAACTGGATTGGCACAGCCGATTATCCGGCTGCAGCATTGCGGGCTGGCAAAGAAGGAACGATTGATTTTTCCCTTGCAGTAGATTCGCAAGGCAAACCTACTGAATGTCTAATCAGGGGGAGCAGTGGGTCTGATGATCTGGATACCACAACGTGCCAACTGCTGATGCGCCGCGCGAATTTCACACCCGCATTGGATGCCGCGCACAAGCCTATTGCCGGGGTGTATTCAAACCGTGTGCGGTGGGCGATCCCGCTCGGTGATGCACCGCTCACGGGCAGTATGCGATTGACCTTTATGGTGGAGCGTGATGGCACCGTAAGCGATTGCAAAGTTGAGCTGACGGGGCAGCCAGCTCATCATGCCTTGCCAAGTGGGAGTATGTGTCCCCGCCGGTTCAAGCCCTACCTTGATCCGTCGGGGCAACCCCTGCGCAAGCGGGTTGAAACGATGCTTTCGGTGCAGGTTGCCAGCGCCCCGGCCGATGCCGCACCCTGATTATTGGGCCTTACGCTTCACCGCGCGTGGCAATGGCATACAGCGCGATGGCGGCGGCGTTCGATACGTTCAGGCTTTCGATTGCCGATGACATCGGCAGCCGGGCCAGCGCATCGCAATGCTGCATGATATTGTGGCGCATCCCATCGCCTTCCGCGCCCAGCACCAGAGCGATCGGGCCAGCGGGCAGGGCCGCGCCGAACGTTGCCGGGCCAGACCCGTCCAGCCCGATCCGCCAGTAACCGGCTTCGGCCACTTCATCGAGTGCGCGGGCAAGGTTGACCACGCGGATCCATGGCACCACTTCCAGTGCGCCGGATGCGCTTTTGGCCAAGGTGCCCGATTCGGGCGGGGCGTGGCGATCCTGCGTGACGATCGCGCAAGCATTGAACGCCGCGGCCGAGCGCATGATCGCTCCCACGTTGTGCGGATCGGTAACCTGATCGAGGATGACCAGCGGGCGCGCCGGATCGCCGTCGAGCACATCTTCCAGGAAGATGTCTTCCAGCCCATCGCATTCGAGCACCAGTCCCTGATGCGGCGCATCGCGCGCCACCAGCCGCGCCAGATCGGCGGGCGAAGCGTATTCGAGCTGGAAATCGGCCGGCAGTTCGCCGTCGAGCGAGGCGATCCCTTCGCGCGTCGCCCACAGCTTGCGATGCCGGCGCTCCGGGTTCTTCAGCGCGGCTTCCACCGCATGACGGCCCCACAACCGGACCGCGCCGGTGCTAGCCCGGCCAGAGCCGCGCCCACCCTGCATGCGTCCCGCCCGGCCGCGCAACGCGCGTGCGGGTTTGCCATCTTTGCTGCGGCTCATCGCGTGATTCCCTGTTGCATGCGCGCTCAGTGCCAGCGCCCGGGGTTCGGGGCAAGACCAGCGCGCCGAGGCGAAGGGATTGGTAGTGGACGGGGCCGGCGAAGTTGGGCTGTGGGTTCAAGTTGAATGCTGATATTCATAATAAAATCAGTTGGATGTCGCAGATATCAGCTTGACGGTGCGCAGATCACGGCGCAGCCTTGAATTTGTAGGCGAATCAAGGACCTACGCATCAAAAGGAGCAGGTATGTCTTATATGAATGACAGTGCGGTTTTCACAGACGGCATTCAGGAACTGAGCTTCGATGAAATCGACGAAGTGAATGGTGGGCTTGCTCCTTTGATTGTTGCAGGCTTGGTTGTTGGAGGAATAATTCTTATTTGTTTCGCAGCGGGCGTGGCGGCAGGTTATTACGCTAATGAATAATAATTATAATAAGGCAAATTTATGTTGGAATTTTCAAGAAACAACCAGATAAATTATGTTATTATTGTAATTATTATAGGTTTATTAGCTGTATTCAGCTTCAGGGCTGGATATATCCTTGGTTCTGATATTGCGATCAATAAAAATTAGGATTTTTATGGGAAAAGATAATAATATTGAAAATCTTTCATTGGAAGAAATTGAAGGTGTCTTTGGGGGCCTGAGCTATGTTGGCGCATATGCCATAGCATGTGGTATTGGGGCGCTGGCGATTGCGGCATTTCAGGCTGGTTATGAGGTAGGGAAAGACCTCGCTTCGTAATGGCGATCGAGGTTTTCAAGTGTTCCGCTCGGAAACCATTATAGGGCGCCGCAGCTACCTGTCGGGCGACGTGTCTAATGTGTGCCTCCTGCATGTGGCAGGGTGTCGGCTCTGTGCTACTCAGCGGGATCGCGCCGGGGCTTCACTGCGGCTCGATTTTCGAGTCATGGGTTGCGATTGTGGGCGGGGCGATCGGTTACATTGCTTACACAGCAGGGAATCAAAAACTCGGCGTGGCGCAGCATTAATCTGTAAGGATTTTCGCAATGCAGCCGACAATATACAAAAACTTTATTATTATATTGATATTAATAACATCAATATTAATTTCAATAAAATTTATGCAAATAAATAATGTTGTTGGTGCTTCTTTAGTTCTTCTGCTCGCAGCATTTTTTATGTACGGGATTATGAAATATGGCGCAAAATAGTGGTGAGAATGTCGTAAGTTACGACAAGCATAAAATATTTTTGATATTAATATTTTCTTTCATAATTGGAATTGCGCTTTATGCAGCAACGCATACTCAAACTTGCCAATTATAAATAATTTGAGGCCGGCATGCGCTTGTGTTTTGCGTGCCAGCCCCGAACTGCGTTTTTATTCCATAAAATTCTAAGATATATACATTCAGTCGTAAATATAAATAAAATCAACAGGCTGTAAATTTATGTTTAGGTCCGAGGCGCTCAGAAATAATCGTGCGCAGCTTGCAGGCAATGTTGCCATAGTGGTGCCAGTTTTTTGGCAAACCATTGGAGCAATGCTATCGGTTGGCCTTGGGGTGAGTTTGTTATTTATTTCTCTCGCCACTTATTCACGCGTTGAAATTGCAACTGGCACGATAGCGCCCGATAGTGGCGTTGCAGCGGTTGTCCCGACCAGACCCGGCGTGATCGCGGGGCTGTTTGTACGTGACGGCCAGCAAGTTCCCGCTGGTGCCGGGCTTGCCGCCATCCGCGCCGAAGAAGATGGTGCTCTGGGGCGATCGCCTTCTGCCCTCATTCAATCTGCGATCGCTCAGCAGGATGCGAGCCTGCTCGCACAATCGAATGCATCGTTGGCCTCTGCCCAAGCACAGAGCGCGCAACTCGCCGCGCAGCGCATTGGCCTTGCGGGTGAGATTTCCCAGCTTCAAGCTCAGGTGGATACCCAGCGCGCCTTGATCGCATCTGCCCAGAAAGATTGGGATCGCGCCCGGTCGATTGCCGATAGAGGCTTCATCAGTGGGCGGGATTTGCAGGTCCGTGAGGAGACGTTGCTTTCGCGCCAACAGGGATTGGCGCAACTTGAACAGGCTTTTGCCGCCAAACGTGGGGCGCTCGCCGAGAATGAGCGCGGCGCGGTGCAAGTCATGGCGCAGGCTCGCGTCCAGGCAGCAAGTCTTGCCGCTTCCCGTGCGCAGGTGGCCCAGCAGGCAGCCAGTACGGCAGGCGCTCGCTCCTATGTGCTGCGCGCGCCAATCGCCGGTCGGGTGACGGCACTGACCGCCCGGGTCGGCCAACCGGTTAGTCCACAGAAGCAGTTGATGGCCATTGTACCGGCAAACGCCAAGCTGCGCGCCGAGCTGGCGGTGCCAAGCGCGGCCATCGGGTTCGTGAAGCCAAAGCAGGCGGTTCGCCTCGCTATCGATGCCTTTCCCTACCAACGCTTCGGCACGGTTTCTGGGCGGGTTGAGACGGTCGCGGCCAGCCCCATTTCCGCACCGGGGTCCAGCGGCCAGACCGTGACGGTCTATCCAGTGACCGTAGCCATCGATCAGGCGAGCGTGACGGCTTATGGACGCAATGAACCGCTCATCTCGGGCATGACGCTCACAGCCCGGATCGTCACCGAAAAGCAGTCGCTCCTGCAATGGCTGTTCGAACCGCTGTTCGCAGTGAGGAACCGGTAGGCCGCATGCTCGACCTCGGCTTCTTGACCCGTTCGCGGGTGCGCCTTGTCCGCCAGACCGAAATTGCCGAATGCGGGCTTGCCTCGCTGACGATGGTCGCGAACTTCCACGGTCTTGACGTTGACCTTGGGACGATGCGCCGCCGGTTCGCACCGAGCCTGCGCGGGGCAGCGCTCAAGACTCTAATCGGACTTGCCGACCGGATCGGCTTGACACCGCGTGCGGTCAAGCTGCCACTGGAACAGTTGCCTAACCTCCATGTCCCGGCGGTGCTGCACTGGGACATGAACCACTACGTGGTGCTGGAGCGGGTCAAGGGCGGTGCGAAGGGCTTCCGGGCGCTGATCCATAACCCCGATGGCCGGTCCACCTGGATGCCGTTGGAGGAAGTCTCCCAGCACTTCACCGGGGTTGCACTCGAACTGCGCCCAAGCAACGATTTTCAAACCGGTCGGCACCGCGAGCGCCTGCGCTTGTCGCAGCTATGGCAGCGCATGACCGGAATGGGGCAGGCACTCGTGCAGGTGCTGGTGCTGACGCTGGTGTTGCAAGCCTTCGTCCTCGCCTCACCCTATTACATGCAACTGGCCATCGATCAGGCGCTGCCAGCGCTGGACCACGATCTGCTGACCGTTCTGGCGCTGGGGTTTGGCCTGTTCACGGTGATCAATGCGGGCGCGTCCCTGCTGCGCTCGTTCGTGCTGCTAGTGGCTGGCACCACCATGAGCTTCGGCCTTGCATCCAACATTGCCCGCCGCCTGTTCCGCCTGCCAGTCGACTGGTTCGAAAAGCGCCATACCGGCGATATCCTGTCCCGCTTCCAATCCATCGGACCGATCCAGACCTTCCTGACCCAAGGGGCCGTCGGCGCGCTGGTCGATGGCGCGCTGGCGATCCTGACCTTCGGCCTGATGCTGTGGTACAGTCCGCTGCTGGCGCTGGTCGCTGCGATTGCTTTCGCCCTCTACGCGGTGGTGCGGCTGATCTCGTTCTCGTTCGAACGCGAGGCCCAGGAAGCCTCGATCATCACCCATGGCAAGGAACAGACCACGCTCATCGAGACGCTGCGCGGCATGACCACGTTGCGGCTGTTCGGACGCGAAACGCTGCGCCATGCGCTCTGGCAGACCAAGCTCACCGATGCAGTCAATTCCGACGTGCGACTGGCGCGCATTCACATCTGGCAGGCGACGGCGAACACGCTGATCTTCGGGCTGGAAAGTATCGTCACGATCTGGCTGGCGGTCGGCTTCGTCATCAATGGCGCTGGTTTCAGCGTCGGCATGGTCTTCGCCTATATCTCCTACAAGACCCAGTTCATGCAGAAGGCGGCGGCGCTGATCGATCAGGGCATTGCGTTCAAGATGTTGGGGCTACACCTCGAACGCCTGTCCGACATTGCCCTGTCGGACGAGGACAAGAGCTTTGGTGCCAACGCCGAATTCGCGACCGACCTCAAGGGCCGGATCGAACTCAGGCAAGTGTTCTACCGCTACAGCCCAAGCGATCCGTTCGTGCTGGACGGAGCCGATCTGGTGATCGAACCCGGCGAACACGTAGCGATTACCGGGCCTTCTGGCGGCGGCAAATCGACCCTTGTCAAACTGCTGCTTGGTCTGGTCGAGCCGGAGGCCGGGGACGTTCTGGTCGATGGCCTGCCGCTGGCCCGGTTCGGCTACAAGAGCTTCCACGCTCAGATCGCTGCTGTGTTGCAGGAAGACAGCCTGTTCGCGGGCAGTCTCGCCGAAAACATCGCGCTGTTCGACGATGCCTTGGACATGGAACGGGTGATCGCGGCAGCAGTCGCGGCATCGATCCACGATGATATCGCCCGAATGCCGATGCAGTACGAGACCTTGGTCGGCGACATGGGGTCGACGCTCTCGGGCGGACAGAAACAGCGAGTGCTACTGGCCCGGGCGCTCTACCGGCAACCCAAGGTGCTGGTCATGGACGAAGGGACCGCCCACCTCGACGCGGCGCACGAGCAGGCGGTCAACGCCGCTATCGCCGCAATGGGGATCACCCGCATCATCATTGCCCACCGGCAGGAGACCATTGCCCAGGCCGGGCGCGTGCTGGTGATGGTCGGGGGCAAGCTCCACGACCTGAAGGCCCTGATCGAGCAGCAACAGCAACTGGCAAATTACGAACAACCATCACAATAAGAGGATGTCTCATTATGAAAATCCGTCTCAAAGTCAGCCTGATTACTCTGGCGCTACTCGCTGTTCCGGCTTTGGCGGACGAAGCACTGCTTAAGCAGTCGGGGCGCTGGGTGCAGGATTACACTGCCCGCAAGGCCGATCCGGCCATCGTGTTCGGTACGCTACCCAACGGGCTGCGCTATGCGATCATGCGCAATACCACGCCAAGCGACGGCGTTGCTATGCGGCTGCGGATCGGCTCGGGTTCCATTGAAGAGAGCGACGAGCAGCAAGGGCTGGCCCATTTCCTGGAGCATATGGCTTTTCGGGGTAGCAAGCACGTGGCCGACGGCGAGGTCGTTCACATGCTGGAGCGGCAGGGCCTGCGCTTTGGGCCTGATACCAACGCGTTCACTGCGCAGGATCAGACCGTGTACATGTTCAATTTCCCCAAGGCGGATGGGGCTGCGCTAGACACGGGGCTATCCCTGTTCCGCGAAATCGGCGAACGGCTGACGCTCTCGCCTGCGGCTATCGAGGCCGAAAAAGGTGTGGTCCTCTCTGAAGAGCGGCTCCGTGATGTGCCGCCCTACCGTATGGCGAAAGCCAATCTCGGCAACGCGCTGGCTGGCACCCGGGCTGTGCAGCGCTGGCCGATTGGGACAGTTGAGACCATCAAGACAGCAACGCCTGAGCGACTGCGGGCCTATTATTCGGCCAACTACCGCCCCGACAATGCGACCTTGATCGTGGTCGGCAATATTGATCCAACCAAAGTCGAGGCGCAGATCAAGGCCCGGTTCAGCGACTGGAAGGCCAGCGGCAAGGTCAGTCATGCCGATCCGGGCAAACCCATGCCGTTTGCCCGGGCAGGAGAGTTCGCTGCTCCCGGTGCGCCCGATATCCTGACTTTAAGTTGGGTTCGCCCGGTCGACCAGCGCGCCGAAACCGAAGCTGTGGATCGAGAGCAGCTTATCCAGCTGCTCGGGATGTCCGTTCTCAACAACCGCATCGCCGACCGGGCGGCAAAACCCGGTAGCCCTTTCGTCGGCGGACAGGCGGTGGCCATTTCCGACCTGATGAACGCGGCCGCGTTGACGCAAATTGGCATTGCCGCCGCCCCGGAGAAATGGAACGAGGCGCTCGCCGCGATCGCCGAGGAACAGCGCCAAACGCTTGCCGGGCCAATCAGCGCCGAAGAGTTGCAGCGCGCTCGCACGGGACTGCTCACTCAGTTTGAGGCTGCTGCGCAGAGCGCGTCGACCCGCAGAAACGAAGATATTGCGAATGGCCTGGTCAAGGCGGTGGACGAGGACCAGTTGGTCACCAGCCCCGAGCAGGACTTTGCATTCGCCAAGGTGGTGCTGGGCGAGGTGCAGGATGCTGATGTGGCGCAGGTGCTCAAGGTGGCATTCTCTGGACAAGGGCCGATCCTGTTTCGCTCAACCCAGACCAGTGCCGCCGGAGAAGCGGCACTCGAAGCGCAGCTTGCGGCAAGCTACACCAAGCCGCTGTCCGAGCGTACCGCCGACGCGGCCGTGACCTGGCCCTATGCGGATTTCGGCGCGCCAGCCAAAGTGGTCGCGCAGGTCGATGACAAGGAGCTTGGCGCAACCGTCGTGACTTTTGCCAATGGCTCGCGGCTGATGGTCAAGCAAACGGCGTTCGACAAGGGCAAGATCTACATCGACGTATCGCTTGGCAATGGCCGGGCCGGTGCTCCGCTGGAATCCGTCCACGCACTCTGGGCGGCGGAACTGATGCCGCTGGGGGGAACTGGCAAGCTCACGGTGACCGATATCCAGCGCTGGGCACAGGGCGGCGGCAAGGCCGTCGGCGTGCAGGCGCAGGCGGGCACGCGTGCATTCCACCTTGTGGGGATGACGCGTCCTGCGGATTTTCTGAGCCAGATGCAACTGCTCGCCGCCTACGCCCGTGATCCCGGCTTCCGCCCTGAACTGGGCGATAAGCTCGCGGCCATCGCCCCGATGGTCGCTGGGCAAGTCGAAACGAACGCCGGGGCTGTATTCGAGCGCGAAAGCCAGCGGTTGTTCGGCGGCGGCGACTCGCGCTTTGACGAGGTGCCCAGCCAAGCTGATCTTGCCGCAACCAAGCCTGCTGAACTCTCAGCACTGATGCAAGGAGCGCTGACCGGCCCCGCTGACGTAACCATCGTCGGCGATATCGATCTGCCCGCTGCAATCGCGGCGATGCAATCCACCTTCGGGGCCGGTCCCGCCGCCGCGCCGGTCAAGATCGCTGCGGCCAAGGTGACGATGCCGGGCAGCCGTTCGGAGCCCTACGTGGTCACGCACGGCGGGCGGGAGGATCAGGCGGTCTATGGGGCCTTCTGGGCCATGCCTGACTACCTTGCCGATCCCAAACTCAGTCATGTTGCCGACGTGACGGCCGCGGTCATCGAGGCGCGCTTGGTGGACACGGTGCGCGAAAAGCTCGGGATCACCTATTCCCCGCGAGTGTCTGCCACCGCCGCAATCCAGTTGCCGGGGCAAGGCTACTTCAAGATCACCCTTGAAACTCCGCCCGCCAACTTTATGGCATTTCGATCTCTGCTCGATGGGCAGTTGGCCGAGTTGGCGAGCGAGCAGATCAGCACCGACGAACTACAACGCGCCGAGCAGCCGCTAATCGACGCGCAGGCCAAGCAGCGTGAAAACAACCAATGGTGGATCGCCAATCTGCCGACGCTTTGGCGTGTGCCTCGGGCGCGCATGGCGATCGTTGATGATGGCAAGGCGATCCGATCCGTGACAACCGGGGACGTGCAGGCGTTCGCCGCGAAGATGCTGGTTGGCACGAAGCCCTTGGTCATCATCGCCAAGGCAAAGTGAAAGTGGCTTGATGGGGCTGGGCGATTGCACTGGCTGCGATCTCGGTTGGCAGGATCGTGCTGGAGGATGCGCTGCGACTTTTGCCAGTGTGACACGCATCCTCCTGACAACTCGTGTTTATTGCAGGCAGCCAACCTAGGGGGTTTGATCAGAGGCGAACCGAAGTCTCTGATTTGCCCAATCCATACGGCAAGGGACGAGTCGTGCGTTCTGTAATGGCAATATTCGCCAGCAACGTTTTGGACAGAGCGCTTTAGGACCATCCCCAGCCGGTTTGCAGTGATTGCTGGGGGTTGGTGGTGGACAGGGCTAGATTCGAACTAGCGTACGCTTGCGCGGGCAGATTTACAGTCTGCTGCCTTTAACCACTCGGCCACCTGTCCACACCAGCTTGCCGGCGTCGGGTCGCCC
>JBDKLL010000049.1:0-3284 GCA_039795595.1 Pseudomonadota bacterium | reverse complement strand
CCACCAGCCAGCCCGGGGTTGTGGCGGCCGGTTCGCTGATCAGCGCGCGGCTGATGCTGGTGGTGATCAGCGCCATGGGGACCGCATCGGCGCTGCCACCATCCGCCGCATTGCGCGCCAGCACTACCGTTCCGGCAGCGCGATCGCAGGTCAGCTTTACCAGCGGGGGCGCAGCTGCCGGGCCATAGACTGCCTGCACGTTGCCCTGCGCCAGATCCCAGCGCCAATCGCCCTGGGTGCGCGGGGCATCGCGCCAATCGGCCGGGGGTGGTGGCGGGGCTGGCGCTGGTGCGGCAAGCGGCGGCGGGGCCGATGGCAATGGTGCCGGGGCGGGCGGCGGCGGTGCAGCGCAGGCCGCAAGCAACGCCGTGGCAAGCAGCACGGGCAGCGCGGTGGGTGGGAACGGATTGCGACGATTTGCCTTCACGCCCCACCTATGGAATGAGGCGCGCCGCACCACAAGAGCCTCCTAGCGATGAGCAAGCCGCCAAAAATCCGAGTAGATCAGTTGCTGGTTGATCGCGGCCACGCCGAAAGCCGCACCCGCGCGCAGGCGCTGGTGCTGGCGGGGTTGGTCTTTTCCGGTGAAACCAAGCTGGCCAAACCGGGAACCGCCATTTCGGCCGATGCACCGCTGGAAGTGCGTGGGCGCGATCATCCGTGGGTTTCGCGCGGCGGGATCAAGCTGGCCCACGCCATCGAACATTTCGGGTTGGACCCGGCCGGGGTGACCGCGATGGATATCGGCAGTTCGACCGGCGGGTTTACCGACGTGCTGTTGACCAACGGTGCGGCGCACGTGTTCGCGGTGGATTCGGGCACCAACCAACTGGCGTGGAAACTGCGGCAAGACCCGCGGGTAACCGTGCTGGAGCAAACCAGCGCCCGGATCCTTACCCCGGATCAGATCACCGCGCCGTGCAGTTGGGTGGTGTGCGATGCCAGCTTCATCTCGCTGGCCAAAGTGCTGGAAGTCCCGCTGGCGTTGGCCGCGCCGGCTTGCCGGCTGGTGGCGCTGATCAAGCCACAATTCGAAGTGGGCCGCGAAGAAGTGGGCAAGGGCGGGGTGGTGCGCGATCCGGTGCTGCACCAGCGGGTGTGTGACGAAGTGCGTGGCTGGCTGGAAGGCGCGGGCTGGCAGGTGCAGGGAATCGTCGAAAGCCCGATCAAGGGACCGGAAGGCAACGTCGAGTTTCTGATTTCCGCGCTGCGCGAATAAGTTACCGCCATTGCTTCGCGTGGTTTGCCCGGCCAATATCGCGCCATGGCTGTTATCCGAATCGAGGTCTTGTAATGACCGAGCTTGCTTCGCCGGGCCAATTGCGCGCTGCGTTGCTGCGCTGGACTTTGTTCCTTGCGCCGCTGCTATTGCTGCTGGGGTTCCTGTCCGGGGCGGTGGCAGGCAGCACCGAATTCAATCCATGGTTCGCCAACCTGATCAAGCCCGCGCTCTATCCCCCCGCGGCGACGTTCGGGATCGTGTGGAGCGTGCTCTACTTGTTGATGGGCTTGGCGCTGGCGCTGGTGGTGACCGCGCGCGGCGCGGCGCTGCGGGGCATCGCCATTGCGGTGTTTGCGGCGCAGTTCGTGCTGAACCTGCTGTGGTCGCCGCTGTTCTTTGCGCTGCACCGGATCGCCGGGGCGCTGGTTTTGCTGGCAGTCCTTGATCTGGTGGTGATCGCGTGCATTGCGATGTTCTACCGGGTTCGGCCCGTGGCGGCGTTGTTGCTGCTGCCCTATCTGGGCTGGTGCCTGTTTGCCACCGTGCTGAACTGGCAGTTCCTTGATGCCAACCCCGGGGCTGATGGGGTTGCGGCATCGCGGGCCGCGGCCAGCGTGCGTTTCGGTTGAAGCCCCAGTTCGCCGCAGTTCGCCGGGCTGGCACTTGAAACCGGCGGCAAACCGGACCATGTGCATCCCATGCAAAGCGAAAACCCCTTCCTCGCCGATCTGGCCAAGTTGCTGAACAGTGCCGCCGGAACCGTTGCCGGCATGGGCCGCGAAGCGCGCGATGCCGCGCGTGAACGCCTGCGCGAAGGGCTGGGCGGGCTTGATTTCGTGGCCCGTGATGAATTCGATGCGGTCAAGGACATGGCGGCCAAGGCGCTCGATGAAAACGATGCCCTGAAAGCCCGTGTGGCCGCGCTCGAAGCCGCGCTGGCGGCCAAGGCCAAAAAGTAACGCCGCCTAACGGCGCCGGCTGCGGTCATGCAACTGCGCGCCCCTGCGATTGTTTGCGCCGCCCGTGCGCATGGCGAAACCGCCGCGATTGTTCGCATCCTGACCGAAACGCACGGGCTGGTGGCCGGTTATGTGGCCGGTGGCCGGGGGCGGCAACTGCGCCCGGTGCTGATCCCCGGCAATGTGGTTGAAGCAGACTTGCGTGCCCGCGCGGAAGGCCAGTTGCCGTTTGCCAAACTGGAACTGCTGAATAGCCGCGGCCCGTGGCTGACCGAGCCATTGCCCGCCGCAGCGATTGGCTGGGCCACCGCGTTGGCCGCTGCAGCCCTGCCTGAACGGCAATCTTATCCGGCGCTGTTCGTGGCGCTGGGCGCGGTGCTTGATGCGATCTGCCATGCGCCATCGGCGCGGGGCTGGTTGCCGGGGCTGTTGCGGTTCGAAGCACTGGTCTTGCGTGAACTGGGGTATGGCGATGTGCCGGCGGTGCCGGATGGCGCAGACACCGCCGACCTGATTGACCATTTCGATGCACAGGGCGGGCGAATCGGGCGCTATCCGCTTGCCGAACGACGTGGCGATGTTATGGGAGCCCGCGCTATGCTGCGCGAGCGGCTGGCCCGGATAGTTTAAGAACGGGTATTCCATGAAGATTGCGGTGTTCGCCGGTGACGGCATTGGCCCTGAAGTAACGCGCGAAGCCGTGCGGGTGCTCGAAGCGCTGGCGCTGCCCGGCCTCGAACTGCTCGAAGGTGATGTGGGTGGGGCGGCTTACAAGCGCCACGGCCACCCGCTGCCCGAAGCGACGCTGGACATCGCGCGCGCCGCCGATGCGATCCTGTTCGGCGCGGTGGGTGATCCCGATTGCGATAATCTGGAACGTCACTTGCGCCCGGAGCAGGCGATTCTGGGGCTGCGCAAGGCGATGGGCTTTTTCGCCAATTTGCGCCCCGCGCGCGTGTTTGCCGGGTTGGAAGATTTTTCAGCGCTGCGCCCCGAAGTGGCCGGCGCGATCGACTTGTTGATCGTGCGGGAACTGAACGGCGAGGTGTATTTCGGCGAAAAGGGCATTCGCAAGTTGCCCGATGGTCGACGGCAGGGCTGGG
>JBDKLL010000048.1:0-10564 GCA_039795595.1 Pseudomonadota bacterium | reverse complement strand
CGCTGGCACCCGATGCGGTGCAGGGCATTCGGGTAGTTCGTCAAGGATTTCATGACTATGCGCGTGGATCAGTGGTTGAAGGAACCGATCCAAGAGGCTATCGCTACTTCTGGTTCGGCCTGCACGGGATCGAACATACGCCCGGTCATGCGACCGATCTTGAAGCGATACAGGATGGATTTGTTTCAGTGACTCCGCTGCAATTGGATCTGACGCACGACGCCTCGCTCACGGCGTTGGCGCACCGCTACGCCTGATGCGGCACTGCGCGTGACTGGGCGGTGGACCGGCACCGGCGGCGCGCTCACGCTGGCCTTATCCTTGTGCAGCGCCATGCCCGCGCAGGCCGCGCCGGAACGCCCCCCTGCCATCCCATCCAGTCCCGCCCCATCCAATCCGCGCGCTGAAACCCTGCACGTGGTCAAACCCGGTGAAACGCTGGGCGGGATTGCCGCCGCCGCCGGGGTTGCCAAAGTGCTGATCATCGAAGCCAATGGCCTCGTCGAACCCTATGGCGTGAAGATCGGGCAAAAGCTGGTCATCCCGCGTCAACGCACCCACACCGTGAAACCCGGCGAAACCAGTTTCGGGATCGCGTTGGACCTTGGCATCCCGTGGAACGCAATCGCCGCCGCCAATGCGCTGGATCCCAAGGCCCCGCTCAAACCCGGCCAGACGCTGACGATCCCGACCCTGGTTGCAGCCCAGGCCGCACCGCCAGCAAAATCGCCACCCACCAAGCCGGCAGCCAAGGCGGATCCGGCCAAACCAGCGCTTGCCCAACCTGCGCCAACACAAATCGCGCCAGTAAAGGCCGCACCTGCAAAAACCGCCACGGCCAAAGCGGTGGCACCACCAGCGCCGCCACCTGCATCAGGCACCGCGGCCACCCTTCCCGCCGATACGCTGGCCCCGCGGATGATCTGGCCGGTGCGGGGCGAAATCCGCCGTAGCTTTACCCCGCGCAGCGGCGCCACAGTCTATCACGATGGGATCGATATTGCCGCCGCCGCAGGGACCCCGGTGCGCGCCGCGGCAGAAGGCAAAGTAATCTTCGCCGGCACCGGTCCGAAGGAATATGGGCTGACGGTGATCATCTATCACAGCGGCCGCTGGACCACGACTTATGGCGCGTTGGGCAAACTTACGGTCAAAGATGGCGAACACGTTCGCAAGGGCCAGCAAATCGGGCTGGCCGGGCAAACCGGGATTGCCGTTGCCCCGCAATTGCACTTTGAAGTGCGGCGCAATCGCATCGCGCTAGATCCGGTGGGCTATCTCCCAGATCTTGCCACTCAGGCGATGTAGAACGCCAACCCCATTGCGCAGAGCGCCAGCAACCACATCCCCGCTTCGCGCGCGAATGCTTCGCGCTGGCCATTGCGCGACAGGCTGACCCACAGCGCCGGGATCACGAACGCCAGCGCGATCCCGCCCGATTGCATCGCATAAAGCCACGGCTTCACTGCCAGCGTCGCCGCACCAATCCGGGCAAAGGCGTGGCCGAACATTGTCGCCGGCACCAGCATCACCAGCGCCAGCAACGCCACGTCAAGCGGGCTGCCGCGCCGGCGGAACGCCAGCAATACCGCGGTTGCGGCCAAGGCAGCAACCACCACTCCAAACCAATCGACCGGCCCCATCACTGTATCTCCCACTGCAAGTTGGCCACATGGCCTTCGCCGGCGGCAATCCATTCGCCCGCAAACGCGCCAAGCCCAGCGCGGACCGCCGCCACCGCGCCATCCGGCACAACCGGCAACGGCACGTGCGACGTTTCGCAGGCAGTGGCCGCCAAGGACAGCAGGTCTGCCTCCGCGCCGCTACCACCGCTCCACAAATCGGCTTCGAAACATTCGACGATCCGTTCGGCCTGCAACAATTGCACAATCGCCGCATCGGGCACCCCGGCGCGTTTGGCGCTGGCGTGGCCGGCAGACTTAGCCAGTTCCAGCAAGTCTTCCGGATGATGCCCGGCCGCCACCAGCCCCCAAAAGCCCTGATCAAGCCCAAACGCCCGTTCGACGAACCAGTGCACCGCATCATGCGGCACCGGGCCTTTTTTGGGGAACCGGGTCTGCACGGCGCTGCCATCGGGCCGGGTAATCGCGATCGCATCGTCGCTGCGTAGTTTGGTGATCGCGATCTTCATGCGCGGCGCAGTAGCGCAATCGCCGCAACCGGTGTAGGGGGCCGATCCGATGGCACGCGATATTCCTCTTGAAATCCCCGCCCAGCGCAAGATCGGCATGGTCAGCCTTGGCTGTCCCAAGGCCTTGGTCGACAGCGAACGCATCCTCACCCGCTTGCGCGCGGATGGCTATGCGATGTCGGCCGATTATGCCGGCGCAGATGTGGTGCTGGTCAACACGTGCGGTTTTCTGGATAGCGCCAAGGAAGAAAGCCTGTCTGCGATCGGCGAAGCGATTGCCGAAAACGGCCGGGTGATCGTCACCGGTTGCATGGGCAACGAAGCCGAAGCAATCCGCGCCCGGTTTCCCGATGTGCTGGCCGTGACCGGCGCGCACCAATACGAAGCCGTGGTCGATGCGGTGCATGAAGCTGCCCCGCCCAGTCAGGGACCATTCGTGGACCTGATCCCGCAGCCGTCCGATGCCGACATCAAGCTGACCCCGCGCCATTACAGCTATCTCAAGATTTCCGAAGGCTGCAATCACGCCTGCGCGTTCTGCATCATTCCGCAACTGCGCGGCAAACTGTCCAGCCGCCGGGTTGATGCGGTGCTGCGCGAAGCGGAAAAGCTGGTTGCCGCCGGCACCCGCGAACTGCTGGTGATCAGCCAGGACACGTCGGCTTATGGCGTCGATATCCGCCATGAAGAACGGATGTGGAAAGACCACCCGGTCCGCGCGCACATGACCGATCTGGCCCGCGAACTGGGCAGCCTGCGCACCCCGCAAGGCGAAACGCCATGGGTGCGGCTGCACTATGTCTATCCTTATCCACACGTCGATGCGGTGATCCCGCTGATGGCCGAAGGGTTGATCACGCCCTATCTCGACATTCCGTTCCAGCACGCCGCGCCATCGGTGCTGAAGACGATGAAGCGCCCGGCGAACGAAGCAAAAGTGCTCGAACGGCTGCGCAACTGGCGCGAAATCTGCCCCGATATTGCCATCCGATCGAGCTTCGTGGTCGGGTTCCCCGGCGAAACCGAAGCCGATTTCCAGTACCTGCTCGATTGGCTGGATGAAGCACAGCTCGATCGGGTCGGCGCGTTCCGGTTCGAACCAGTTGCCGGGGCTGCCGCCAATGACCTGCCCGGGCAAGTGCCCGAAGCGGTCAAGGAAGAACGCTACGCCCGGATCATGGAGAAAACCGAAGCGATCAGCGCCGCCAAGTTGCAGGGCAAAGTCGGCCAGACAATCCGTGCGATCATCGATGAAGTGGGCGAAGCCGACGAAGATGGCGATATTGGCGCAACCGGCCGCAGCCAGGCCGATGCCCCGGAAATCGATGGCGCGGTCTATCTGCGCAACGTACCGGCTGGCACCAAAGCTGGCGATTTCGTCACCGTGGTGGTGGAAGAAGCCGATGCCCACGATCTCTACGGCGTGATTGCCTGAACCCCGCCACGCAATTTCCTTGCGTTTTGCGGCAACGCAGCATAAAGGCGCGGCAATCAAACGGCTCGCGGGGGCTTCCCCCCGCCAGAGTTCGGGCAGCGTGAGGTTCGCGTTTCAACGCAGAACTTGCCCCGAACGCCCGATTGATCTCAACCTGAAGCCGCCTTTTTCACGCAGGGTCGCATCGAAACGAGCCCTTGCTTCGTATCGGTTGCGCGATCGCGCGCCCGATGCGCCGCTTCAATTGAAAGAATTCCATGTCCTATTTTTCCGATCTCGGCCTCGCCGAGCCTCTGCTGCGCGCTCTTGAAACCAAGGGCTACGCTGATCCCACCCCGATCCAGCAACAAGCTATCCCGGCGCTGCTGCAAGGCCGCGACATCCTGGGCATCGCCCAGACCGGCACCGGCAAAACCGCCGCGTTTTCGCTGCCGTCGCTGCACCGTCTGGCCGCCGATCCCAAGCCGCGCAGCAACGCATCGTGCCGGATGCTGGTGCTGTCCCCCACCCGCGAACTGGCTGCCCAGATCGCCGAAAACATGCGCGGCTATGCCAAGTATCTGGCGCTGTCGGTGCAATGCGTGTTCGGCGGCATCCCGGTTGGCCGGCAGGCCCGTGCGCTGGTGCCGGGCTGCGATATTCTGGTGGCAACGCCGGGCCGCTTGCTCGACCTGATCGACCAGCGCGCGCTGACGCTGCGCAATGTCGAAATCTTCGTGCTTGATGAAGCCGACCAGATGATGGACCTTGGGTTCATCGTCCCGCTCAAGCGGATCGCCAACTTGCTGCCCAAGGAGCGGCAGAGCCTGTTCTTTTCGGCCACGATGCCCAAGGCGATCGCTGATCTGGGCAAGCAGTTCATCCACAACCCGGTGCGGGTCGAAGTGGCCCCGCAATCAACCACTGCCGAACGCGTCGAACAGTTCGTCACGTTCCTCAACCAAGCCGAAAAGCAGGCACTGCTGACGCTCAAGCTGCGGGCCGGGCTGGCCGAAGACGCCGGCACCGATGCGATCGACCGCGCACTGGTGTTCACCCGCACCAAGCACGGCGCCGATCGCGTGGTGCGCCACCTGACCACCGCGGGGATCAACGCCGCGGCGATCCACGGCAACAAGAGCCAGGCCCAGCGCACTGCCGCGCTGGCAGCCTTCCGCAAGGGCAGCACGCCGGTGCTGGTTGCCACCGATATCGCCGCGCGCGGGATCGACGTGACCGGGGTCAGCCATGTGTTCAATTACGAACTGCCCAATGTCCCCGAACAATATGTCCACCGCATCGGCCGTACCGCGCGCGCCGGGGCCGATGGCATCGCCGTCAGCTTTGTCGCGCCCGATGAAAAGCCGTACTTGCGCGATATCGAGCGCCTGACCGGGGTTAAGCTGATGCCGCTTTCGCTGCCCGATAACTTTCAGCAGGAAGCCGCACGGCTGCCCGCCCCGACGCGCAAGCCCGCCGAAGCCGAACAGGACGCCCGCCGCGAAGCCCGCGATGCGCGCGGCCGGGGCGGCCCAGCGGCACGCGGCCATGGTGGCCGGGGCGGCGCTGATGGGCGCGGTGCCGGACGCGGTGCCCCGCGCGATGGGCAGGCTCCGAACAAGAACCGCGCCAATGGCGGGCAAGGCCGCGACGGCCGCTCACGCGATGCGCACTTGCGCGGCGAAGGGCGCGGTCCGGCTCCGCGCGGCCCGGTGTTCAACCCGCTTGCCGCAGAAGAACGCGAAGCGCGCCAATTCGGGCATATGCCCCGCGCCGAAGACCGCCGCGGCGATGGTCGAGGCGAACGCCGCGACTTTCAACCGCGCGATGGGCAGCGCCGCGACGGGCAACGCCACGACGGACAACGCCGAGATGGGCAACACCGCGACGGTCAGCGCTTTGACGGGCAACGCCGGGATGGCCAATCGCACGGCCAGCGCCGTGATGGTCAGCCCCCCCGCCGCGATGGCCGCCCGGGCGGCTATGGTTCGGGACCGCGCCGGAACGATGGCCCGCGCGGTTAAGCGATAATCACAAAAAAGCGCGCGGCTTCGCATGGAGGCCGCGCGCTTTTTTGTATCCAATGGTCCAATTGTGGCGTGTCAGAACATCCGCGTCAGGACGTAAAACACTGCACCAACCGCCGCGCTGGCCGGAATGGTGATGAACCACGCCATAACCACGCGCCCGGCCACGCCCCAGCGCACCGCGCTGGCCTTGCGCGCCGCGCCCGTGCCGATCACCGAACCGGTAATCGCATGGGTGGTGGAAACCGGGATGCCCATTGCGCTGGCCCCGAACACCACGATCGACCCCGCGGTGGAAGCGCAGAAACCGGTATGGTGGTTCAACTTGGTGATCTTGGTGCCCATCGTCTTGATGATCTTCCAGCCACCCGAAAGCGTCCCCAGCGAAATCGCCGTATAGCACGCGATCACCACCCATTCCGGCGGCTTGAATTCGCCGGTCAGGTTGCCGGTGGAATAGAGCAGAACGGTGATGATCCCCATGGTTTTCTGGGCATCGTTGCCACCATGACTGATCGAATAAGCTGCCGAACTGAACAAGTGCAGGGTTTTGAACACCCCTTCGGCCCGGCTGGGTTGGAACCCGCGGAACAACCAGCTGGTCAGCAGCACCATCAACATCGCCAGCGCAAACCCGATGATCGGCGAAAGGAAGATCGCGAACACGGTTTCGATGGTTTTCTTGGATTCCACCGCCCCAAAACCGGCGTGGGCGATCCCCGCCCCCAGCAGGCCGCCCAGCAAGGCATGGCTTGATGACGATGGGATCCCCTTGATCCACGTCACCACGTTCCAGAACATCGCCCCGATCAGCGCCCCGAACACCACGCCCGGCGTCACCATGTCCTTGTTGATGATGCCCTTGCCGATCGTATCGGCCACGTGCAGCCCCATCAACCAATAGGCGGCGAAGTTGCCGAACGCGGCAAACACCACCGCCCAGATCGGCGAAAGCAGGCGGGTGGAAACCACCGTTGCAATCGAATTGGCCGCATCGTGCAGGCCATTGAGAAAATCGAACGCCAAGGCGACCAAGATCAGGCCAACCAGCAGCGGATAGGCAAGCTCATGCATTGCCGTGTTCCTTTATCCAGCGCGCCTGTCAGGCGTGGTCGATCACGAGGCTATCGATTTCGTTCGCCACGTCCTCGAACGCGTCGGCGATGCGTTCAAGGTGCTTGTAGATTTCACGGCTGACCATGAAGGCCAGCGGATCGGAATGTTGCTTCTGCCCCTGATAGGCCGCGCGCATTCCTGAATCGTGCAGGCCATCGACCCGCCCTTCCAGTTGCACGATCCGCCCGGTCAGGTCGTGCAGGCGGTGGCCATTACGCTCCACATCGCGCAGCAGCGGCAGTGCTTCAGAAATCAGGCGACTGGCATCCAGCACGATCAGCGCGATATCCTTCATCTGCTGATCGAACTGCTGCACTTCGAACAGTTCGATGGCGGTGGCCGTGGCGTTCATTTCATCCACGGTATCGTCCATCGCCCCGATCAGCGAAGCAATCGCGCCGCGATCGAACGGGGTCAGGAAGGTCTGGCGCACTTCATGCAGCGTTTCGCGGATCACTTCATCGCAAGCGTGTTCGCGATCATGGATCGTGCGCAAATGTGCCGCGCGATCGCCTTCGCCGGCAGTGAGATTGACCAGCGCCTGCGCCGCATCCGCCATCTTGGCCGCATGGCGTTCAAACAGCGCATAGAAATCACCGGACCTGGGCAGCAGCCGCTGGAACCAACCGAACATCACTCTATCCCCCTTGGAAATGTGACGTTCCTATGACACCGCGATGACAGTTACGCCATGATTCGCGCACGCCCTGTGCGGATTAGTCCACAGGCCAACCGCCCCGGCATGGCTGATCAGTGCGCTTGCGCCGCACCGCCAAGCGACTAGCATTGCCGCCATGCCTGATCGAACCTTGAACTTTGCCATCGCTGCCGTGGCAGCCACAGCTGCCTTGCTGTTCGCCTCACCAACGCAAGCGCAGGCCTTGCAGCCCGATGAAGCTGCCGCAATCGACGCGCTGGTTACGCGCACGCTGCTGGAAACGGGCGTCCCCTCCGCCGAAATTGCGGTGGTGCGTGATGGCGAAGTGGTGCTGGACCGGGCGTGGGGCAAGCCATCGGAAACCTTGCCCGAAGCCAATCCGGAACTGCCCTATCAGATCGCTTCGAATTCCAAGCAGTTCCTCGCCGCGCTGTTGCTGCTGCTAGAGGATGACGGCCGCATCAGCCTTGATGATCCGGTGGCCAAATGGCTGCCCGGGGTAACCGATGCCGATCGGATGAGCGTGCGTCAGCTGTTGTCGCACACCGCCGGCCTGCAGGATTTCTGGCCACAGGACTATCTCTTCAAAGCGATGGAAACCCCGGTCGATCCGGCTGCCATCGTCTCCCGCTGGGGCACCCGTGCGCTGGACTATGCCCCCGGCACGCGCTGGCAATATTCGAACACCGGCTATGTCGTGGCCGGGATGATCGCCGAAAAGGCTGGCGGCGCGCCGTTGTGGCAACAGTTCGAAGAACGCCTGTTCAAACCGCTGGGGATCCATCCCTACCGCCTTGACGATACCAATGGCCCCAGCTTTCCCCAAGGCTATCATCGCTATGCGCTTGGCCCGGTACGGCCGGCCACCCCGCCCGCCGCAGGTTGGCTGTGGGCCGCGGGTGAAATTGCGATGACCGCCAGCGAACTGGCCGAATGGGATATCGCCCGGATCGAACGCAAGCTGCTTCCCCCGGAAGACTGGGCCACAATGGAACAGCCGGTGCGGCTGACCGATGGCACCAGCAACGGTTACGGGCTGGGCGTCTATAACCGCATGGTTGATGGCCGCCGGGTGATTGACCACGGCGGAGAAGCGGTCGGGTTCCGTTCGCAAAACACGGTGTGGCCGGATGATCGGGTGGCAGTGGTGGTGTTGACCAATGCCGACTTTTCAGGCGCGATCACCACACTGACCGATGGCATCGCCAAGATCGTCCTGCCGCATGGCGCGCAAGCCCAGACTGGCGAAGCCGATCGCAGCGGCGATGCCCGCAGCGTGGTGGCAGCCGTGCTGGCCGGGCGGATCGATCCGGCGCTGTTCACCGCAAACGCGCAGTACTATTTCACCCCGCAAGTCTTGGCCGATTACCGCGCCAGCCTGACCCCGCTGGGGCCGCTGCTGAAAATTGAACCCACGCGCCCACCCCGGCTGCGCGGCGGATTTGTTAACCGGCTCTTCAAGTTGAAATTCGCCAAGCGCAGCCTGATGCTGAACACATATGCCGAACCGGGCGAACACGGCCGGTGGGAACAGGTCATCATCGGCGAATGATCCCGCGATGGGCCTTGCATCGCACTGCTAAACCCGCATGATACTGGCAATTCCCCGCGGGATGACTTAGGTTGCGCGGCGAAACTTACAAATATGTCAAGAATTGGGAGAAACCGGGCCATGAACGCGCTGTCGCCAGTAGAGGAATGCCTTGACGTTATCATCGTCGGGGCGGGGATTTCGGGCATCGGCATGGCCGTTCACCTGACGCAGGATTGCCCGAACAAGAGCTTTGCCATCCTCGATCGGCGCGAAAACCTTGGCGGCACGTGGGACTTGTTCCGCTATCCGGGGATCCGCTCGGACAGCGATATGCACACGCTGGGGTTTGCCTTTGCCCCGTGGAAGCATGAAAAATCGATCGCTGATGGCCCCGCGATCCTCGAATACCTTGACGAAATCACCGATGAATACGCGCTGCGCGATAAACTGCGGCTGGGCCGCAAGGTGATCAGCGCCGATTGGGACAGCGCGCGCGGGCTGTGGGTGGTCACCACCGAACTGGCCGATGGCAGCCACCAGCGGATGCTGGGCCGGTTCCTGTTCCTGGGTTCGGGCTATTACGATTACGATGATCCCTACGATGCCGGCTTCAAGGGCCGCAGCAAGTTCAAGGGCACGATCATCCACCCGCAGTTCTGGCCCGAAGATTTCGATTACACCGGCAAGAAAGTGGTGGTGATCGGTTCGGGGGCCACGGCGGTCACTATCGTCCCATCGATGGCCAAGGGCGGTGCAGCCCACGTTACCATGCTGCAACGCACGCCAACGTGGATGGTCAGCCGCCCTGCCAAGGATAAATTCGCCAACACCCTGCGCAAGTTCCTGCCCGAAAAACTGGCTTATGCCCTAACCCGCGCCAAGAACGTGTTCATGCAGGATCTGGTGTTCAAGCGCGCCCGCACCAGCCCGGAAAAGGTCAAGCAGTTCCTTGAAGGGCAACTGCGCGAAAACCTTGGCCCGAACTATTCGGAAAAGGATTTCACCCCGCCCTACAACCCGTGGGATCAGCGTCTGTGCCTGGTCCCCGATGCCGATTTCTTCACCGCGATGAACGAAGGCAAGGCCTCGGTCGTGACCGACCAGATCGACAGCTTCGACGCCACCGGGATCAAGCTGAAATCGGGCGAACACATCGATGCCGATGTAATCGTGACGGCAACCGGGCTGAAGATGGTCTTCGCCGGCAAGATCGCGGTCAGCGTCGATGGTCAGGCCGTCAATTTCGGGGATCACTATTTCTATCGCAACTGCATGTTCTCGAACGTCCCGAACATGGCCGGGGTGTTCGGTTACCTCAATGCCAGCTGGACGCTGCGGGTGGATATCATTGCCGATTACCTGACCCGCCTGTTCAACGCGATGGACGCCAACAACGTGCAAGTTGCTACCCCGGCAATGCCGGCCGGCAGCGAGCCGGAAGTTGACGATATCTTCGATTTCTCGTCGGGCTATATCCAGCGCGGCAAGCACCTGATGCCCAAGAACGCGGCCACGCTGCCGTGGCGGCTCAATCAGGATTACCGCCGCGACAAGCAGGACATGCGCCAAGCCCCGATCGATGACGGGGTGATGCAGTTCACGCGGGTGCGCAGCACGGTGAAGGCGTAACGCCTTCCCCCGGCCCGCACCACCGGCTATCGCC
>JBDKLL010000047.1:0-19399 GCA_039795595.1 Pseudomonadota bacterium | reverse complement strand
CCGTCAGGCCTTCGCCGCTCACCAGGTTCCCCAGCGTCCCGGCCGTCACGCTCGCAGCAGTTGTCCCATCGTACGTCTTGCCCGCCGCGCTCGGGGCGCTGATCGTCAGCGCCCGCGCCGTGATGTTGGCGGTAGCACTGACGCTGGTTCCGCCCAGCGTATAGTTCCCGGCCTCGGTGCCGGTCAGCGTAATGCCGCTGGCCGTGACGGCGATATTGCTGCCGACATCTTTCTGCGCGAAACTGCCACTGGTGTAATTGAAGGTGACGTCATCACCCGTAATCACCCCGGTCGCGCTGATCGCGGCGGAATCGGTGCCATCATAGACCTTGCTGGATGCCACCGGGGTTAATTGCAGGGCAAGGATCGAGGCCTGCGCAGGGGCCTGCAACGTCAGCGAATAATTGCCCGCCTGTGCCCCGGTGAGCGACAGGCCGGAGAACGTGATAGTGCTGGCGCTGCCAACATTTTTCGAATTGTAGGTACCAACCGCAGTGCCAGTCAGGCTGACCGTATCGCCGGTATAGGCTGCGCCATCGCTGCTGCTGCCGGTGCCGGGGGTTTGCTTCGCCAGCAGCGCAGCGGTGCCGCTGACCACGGCCGTGGTGGTGCCATCGTATGTCTTGCTGGATGGGACCAGCAGCCCCGACATCGTCAGGGCCTTGGCGGTGATATTGGCCGCGACCGACGCGGTGGACGCGATCGAGTAGTTCCCCGCATCGCCGCCAGTCAGCGACAACCCTGAGATCGCAACCGCCTTGGCCGTGCCAACGTTGGCATCGACGAACTGCGCCTGCGCGCTGCCGGAAACCGTCACGGCATCGATGCTGTAGGGCGTGCCATCTGAGGCCGAGCCAGTACCAGCCGTAATGGCCGCCTGCAGCGACGGCGTTCCGCTGAGCGCCGCAGTAGTCGTAGCATCGTAGACCTTGTTGCTGACGCTGATCCCGGAAACGGTCAGGGCCTTGGCGGTAATCGTGGCCGCGGCGGCGGCAGGCAAAGTCAACGTATAGTTGCCAGCCTGAGCACCGCCAAGCGACAGGCCCGAGAACGAAACGCTGCTGGCGCTGCCGACATTTCTGGAGTTGTACGTGCCAACCGCGGTGCCGGTGATGTTCACGGTGTCGCCACTATAGGCCTTGCCATCGCTGGTCGAACCCGAACCAGCGGTTTCGGACGATTGCAGGGCCGCAGTGCCAGTGATGACTGCCGCAGTGGTGCCATCGTACGTCTTCGAGGTCGGCACGCTTAGCCCCGACATCGTCAGCGCCTTGGCGGTAATTGTGGCCGCCGCGGCCGATTGATGCGTCAGGGTATAGTTGCCAGCCGATGCGCCGGTGAGCGACAGGCCCGAGAATGTTACGCTGCTGGCGCTGCCAACATCCTTGGAATTATAGGTGCCGACCGCCGTGCCAGTGATGCTGACGGTATCGCCGGTATAGGCCTTGCCATCGCTGCTGGTGCCGGTGCCGGGGCTTTGCGCGGCCTGCAATGCCGCTGCCCCGCCCACCACCGCAGCGGTGGTGCCATCGTAGATTTTCGAGGATGGGACGGTCAGCCCCGACATTGTCAGCGCCTTGGCCGTGATCGTTCCGCTGATCGCATTGTTGAGCGTGTAATTGCCCGCCGACGCGCCGGTTAACGAGAGGCCCGAAACTGTCACCGTCTTGCCGGAACCGACATTGGCATTGACGAACACCCCGCTGGGGCTGCCGGTGATGCTGACGGTATCGCCAGTATAGGCCTTGCCATCACTGGTCGTGCCACTGCCGGGGCTTTGTGCGGTTAGCAACCCCGCGGTGCCGGTCAGCGTGGCCCCGGTGGTGGCATCATAAACCTTGCTGGTTACCGACAGGCCGGAAATTGCCAGCGCCTTGGCCGTGATTGTTGCCGCCGCTGCGGATTGGATCGTCAGGCTGTAATTGCCCGCATCGCCCCCGGTCAGCGAGAGGCCCGAGTAGGTTACGCTGCTGGCGCTGCCGGCATCCTTGGAATTGTAGGTGCCAACCGGCGCGCCGGTGATGCTAACGGCATCCCCGATATAAGCCTTGCCATCGCTGGTCGTCCCAGCCCCGGCGGCTTGGAACGCCTGCAACGCGGCAGTGCCGGAAATCACAGCGGCCGTGGTGCCATCGTAAATTTTCGACGATGGCACGCTTAGACCCGACATCGTCAGCGGCTTGGCGGTGACGGTGTAAGTACCGTCGTTGAAGTAGGCGACCGCGTAGCTGGTGCCGTTCGATGAGGCGAACGAGTTCGCAGCACCGGTCAGGCTGGCGTAAGTGCCAACATTCTTGCTCGCGAGCGTGAAACTGGGCGTGAAATCGTTCGGCAGCGAAGCCGACGACGTCAGCGTGTAGTTGGTGTTGAGCACGAACCCCGAGGCAGTCGTCGTGCCATCGTAAACCTTCGTGCCACCAGTCCAACTGACGTAGAGCGGCACTGTGGCGGAATAGTTCGAGCTATAGCCGCCATACAGCCCCGAACCGTTGGCCCCCGGAACGGTGATCTTGCCGCAGTAGGTGTAATTGGCTGCCGGCGTACAGCCCGCGATCGTCGTGAAAGTCGACGCCTGAATGGACCCGTTAATGGTCACCCGCATCGCTGCCACGTTCGGACCAATCAGGCTGATCGTGGTATACGTGCCGGAGCTTGCCAGATTCAGCGCGTTGGTGCTGGCTGCAGCGCTGTAGGCATCGAGTTGCAACAACCCGGTCGTCGTCCCGATCGTGGTCGGCGCTGTGCCCGACGAACCGTTCTGAACGTTGACGCCATAGGACTTATTGGTAGCCCCGACGTTGTTGTTGCGACCGTTGATATAAAGATTGCCAGTGCCCGAGTTGACCACCGAACTGGCACCAAAATCGATCCCGTAGGCGGTCTGCCCGGTCACGTTCGACAACCCGTTGATCGTAATGCTGCCGCCCTGCGATGCAATCGTAACGGCATTGCCGATCGATACCGCGGGCGTCGAACTGGTGGCGTTCAGCGCATAGCCGATCCCCTGCACCACGGTATTGGACAAGCTGCCGCCAGCTCCGCCGATCAGGATCTTGCCGCCATAGGACGACAGGTTGGCGGCCACGCTGACACCGCCGGTTGCCGATGCAGCATTGTTCGCGGCGTTCAGCGTGATGTTCAGCGGAGCGTTGGCCGATCCGCTGATCGCGGCGTTGACGTTGATGTTGTTGGCGGCGTTCAGCGTCAGCGTGGTGGCGGTTGCACCCGATGCCTTGGTAATCGCGCTGGAAACGGTGATATCACCCACTTGCGCGCCGGCGCTGGTGGTGTTGATCGTTACGTTGCCGCTGGCCAACGCTGTTGCAATCGTCGAGGCGCCAATCGTCACCCCAGTGGTGTTGTTCGGCGAATAAGTGCCCGAACTGACCGTAAAGCTGCCGACAGTGTCAGACGCACCGATCGTGACGTTGGTTGGGTCAAGCAGCCAGCGCCCGGCCGCGCCCGCTGGCGCGGAAACATCGACGCTGCCGAATGCTTCAAGCTGTTGCTTGCTGGAGGTTTCAACGAACCCGCCCATGCCGCCGGTCGCCCCGCCGCGCGCGCTGACGCGGCCGTAAACGCCAGTATAGGCATCGGACCACAGGATGATCCGGCCACCATCGCCCGCGGTCAGCGCATCGCTGGTTACGCGCGCCGACAAGCCCAGCACCACCGCACGGGCATGGGGCAGATCGCCTCCGCCTTGATAATCGCCGCCGATCAGGATCGTGCCGCCACCGGCCGCCCCGGATGCGTCGACCCGCGCCGCGTCCAGCAAGCCGACTTGCCCGCCCAGCAAAGTGATATCGCCGCCGCGCCCCGCCGCTGTGGCAACGATGCCGCCCCGGTTTTCCAGCGTGCCATCCGGCCCGGCATCCAGCGTGATCCGCCCGTGATCGTCACTCAACCCCGATGCATCGATCAGCCCGGTGTTGTTGATCGTCGTCCGCAGCAGATCGTCCACGCCGCGCGCGGTCAGGTAAATCGCGCCATTGGCCGAACTGATCGCCCCGCCATTGTCGATCAGCGCGCCAACCGCCCCAGCTTCAACCGCCAGTTGCAACGGGCCGCCCAGATCCAGCAGCACGGCGTCCCCTGCGCCGATCGCCACATTACCGCCTTGGCCGTCAAGCGCACCAAGATTCTGAATTCGCGCCGAAATCAGCGCAATTCCGCCGTTCGCGCCGCCATGCGCCGTGAGCCGCCCCTGATTGACGATCGCGCCCAGCCCGGCCCCGGAAAAGCGATACCGCCCGGCCAGAAAATCATCGTTGGAAAGGTTCAGCGTCGATGCGACGATCGCGCCGGCATCGACCGCAGCGGTGGGGCTGAACAGCACCCCGTTGGGGTTGAGCAGGAACACTTTGCCATTGGCCCGGATGCTGCCCTGGATCGTCGACGGATCACCGCCGATCACCCGGTTCAAGGCAATCGCGCTGGCCGAAGGCTGCAAGAAATTGACCGTATCACCCTGCCCGATCGAAAAGCTGCGCCAATCGATCACCACTCGGTCGCTGGTTTGGCGAACGTCCAGCTGGTTCGGCGCGGTCAGGATCGTCGCGGCACCAGCCACCACGCTGCCATCCTGCGGCAGAGTTTGCGCCGCAGCCACACCAGCGACACTTGCCGCCGCGATTGCCAGCGCAGTGCCCAGCAGCAAGCGCTGTTTCGCCGGAACCATTGCCGGGCGGGCCACGGCTGTGGCCAGTTGGTTCATCACAACGCGCATGAAACGCTCACCGACCAATGGGGGTTGAAGTCCTCTGGGGCAACGATTGGCTGCCCACCTGAAACCGGCCACGCCAGAAACGCATCCAGATTTATCCGCCGGATCGTAGCCCTTGCGCCCAGTCCAGCGCCGCTGATCGAACGCACCGCCGCCGAGCCTTCATCCCACGGCCGATGATTGGCGCGGCTGTGCCCGATATCGAAAAATGCATAAGGCTTCAGCCAACCGCGCCCGACGCGCAGTTCGTTTTGCAGCGCCCAGCCCGTATCACCGATCCCTTCGCCCTTGGGATAGGCCCGCACGGCATCTTCGCCGCCCAGCGCCAGCCGCTCGGAACTTTCCAGATTGCGATCGCTCCACTGCGCGGAAAAATGATGAAACAGGCTGAAACTGCCGGGCAACGTTTGCAACCGAACCACGTCCAGTGTCCACTTGTTGAACACCCCCGCCCGTTGCGTGGTCAGGGCATCGATCAGGGCCTGCCCCGGGTCGACCGACAACTTGCCATGCCACCACGCCGCCGCACCATAAGTCAGCCCGCCACCCAGCAGCTTGTCGTGATGATCCGCCAGCAGCGTTGCGTGGGCGCTCAGACTGGATTGGCGATCGCTGAACGCAATCGCATCGTATTGGTTGACCAGCCACTTCTGCTGCCCGCCAACCTGCAGACGCAAATTGCCGCGCTGGCTGCGGATCAGCGGATATTCAAGGTCTGCGGCCGCGATGCGCGCAAACCCATGCGCCTTGAGATCGGCAAACTCGCCGCCCAGTTCGAATGCGGTGTGCGTATAATTGGCCTGCAACTTCAGGCCATCATGCCAGATCGGTACAACGTAAGTCGCCGAACCCAGCCACAACAACTGGTCGCTAAGCACGCCGTTCAGCGCCAGCTTATCACCAAATACCAGCCCACTGTTGATCTGCAACCCGGCGTTCAGTCGATACCGCCCGGTATAACCGCTGCCACTGGTATCGGCACCGAGCGATGCAGCGAACCGCTGGTTCCGGCTGACCGGCACGATCAGATCCCCGGTGCCCAGCGCCGCCCCGCGCTGGATGAAGGGGGCCACTCGAATAGCCGGCTGCTCGCCCAGCAGCAGCAGCGCACGCTCAAGCTGGCGGGTTTCGATCAGATCGCCGGTGTGCAGGCGTTCCAGATACCGCTGCGCGCCGCGGCGCAGTGGCTCTGCCCCGCGCGCCTCAACCGCGCCATAACGCCCTTCGAGCACGTGGATCCGCACCACGCCACCTTCAACCGTTTGCGGCGGCAGGTAACTGCTCACGAACGGATAGCCGTGCCGACGATAGTACGCGACAATCCGATCGGACAGTGCACGCACACCCGCATAATCAAGCCGGCTACCATAGGCCCCAGACACCCGCCGGATCAGGTCAGCCTCGGGAAATGCGGTCACGCCTTCAAGCGTAATTCCGGAAAGCACGAAGCTTGCCCCACCTTCGCGCAGCATCGCCTGCGGTGCCGGTGCCAGCAGCGGCAACTCATCGGCTTTCGGCTGTTCAAGCCGGGGAGCAGCTTGCTCGCGCAGGACCTGGCCGGCATCGGGCGCTTCTTGCGCCAGCGCCAGCGTTGGAATGAGCGCGATGGCAGGCACCAGCCCACACCGCAGCGCGCCACCAAATCCGGTTGCCTTGCCCCCAATCGCCACGCTGCGCTGATCCCACTTTCACTGCTGCACCGCCGCCCATTTCAAGGCCAACCCGCAAACATGCCACTCGTCACCGCAACTGACGATCAACCTAGGTCAATGGTCCAATTTATGCAGTTCGTAATATTACGAAAGTTACAATCATAATGCAACAACTTACAGGAGAGTCAAAAGGGTCAACGTCACCAAAATGACATTTAAAAAACTTCAACTATACAATTGGTTATAAAATTATCACAATTGTATGTGAATACACTTATCTTCTGGATAGATGTGATAAACGTTAGGATGCGCCGAACCAGCCGATCCACGCGCAGGCCCGATCAAGCCGCGTGGAATATCGGCGTTAAAACACACCGAAATGGATCTGGTTCCATTCCTATCAGGCAAGTTGGGTATGGCCTGACGCAATCGGTGCGCCAGCGCGCGCTATTCGGGCTGAGGCACCGGCGGTGGGTTCAGTTCGGGGTTACCGAATGCACTGCGAATGAATTGCTTGACCGTCTGGTTCCAGTGTTGCGACGGCACTGGCGTGCCCGCAAAATCATCCAGCAACTTGCCCAGCGTATAGGCCTGCACCACAACGGCGGCCACATTCGGCGAAAAATCAGACCGAAACCAGCCGCGCTGCTGCGCCAAAACGAACAATTCTGCCAGCCCGGCAGACAGCCGATCCTGCTCGGCCGCCAGCTTGGCTGCCAGCCGCGGATCCTGCGAAGCCAGCACGATCAATCGCGCCCGGCGCAGCCGCTGCGGCTGGGCCATGGGCGATTGCGCCACATCGGTGATCAAATCCACCCCGGCATAGAACTCTTCGATCGTCGTCGCCTGGTTCAGCAGCATTTGCGCCGTTGCCACATCGCGATCCACATTGCGTGAGAACTGCTGGACCAGCACTGTCGCCATCAGATCGGCGAAATCTTCGAAGTGGTGGTACAGCGACCCCTTCGACACCCCCGATGCCGCCAACACCATATCGGCGGTGATCTGTTCGGGCGAATGGACGTCAAGCAGCGCCTCGACGGTTTCGACAAGCTTCACCCGGGTGGGGTGGATCGTCCGGTCTTGATTGTTCCGGCGATAGGATCGAGTAATAATGCGCATCGCTGGCCGTCTGCATGGGCAGGCCGGCACAAAAAGCAAGCAAAATCGGTTTCAAAAAGAGACAAGATGGCGCGGGCGCAGCCTGGTTGCTGCCCCGCGCCCGATCTGCCTTTGCCGATGGCCGCCCTATACGGCGATGGCTTCTCCAGCCAGCCGATCGCGCAGTTCGCGCTTGAGGAACTTACCGCTGGCATTGCGCGGCAGCGGTTCATCCATGAACCACACGTGTCCCGGCACTTTGTGCTTGGCAATGTGGCGCATGCATTCGGCGCGCAGTTCCTCGGCGCTGAGTGTCTCGCCCGGTTTCAGCACTACGGCCACCGCCACGTCTTCGCCCAGCCGTTCATCGGGAACCCCGAACACGCAGCATTCCGCCACCGCCGGATGGCGATAGATCGCCGCTTCAACTTCGGCGCAATAGACGTTCTCGCCGCCGCGCAGGACCATGTCCTTCTTGCGATCGACAATGAAGATAAACCCGTTTTCATCGATCCGGGCCACATCGCCAGTATGCAGCCAACCATCGGTGATCGAAGCCGCGGTGGCTTCGGGACGATTGATGTACCCCTTGATCACCGACGAACCCTTGACCCACAGTTCGCCCACCTGCCCTTGCGGCACGGCGTTGCCATCATCATCGACGCACTTGGCCTCGAAATTGGGCATATAGGGACCCGCGCTATCGGGCAGGTCGACAAAGAAATCCCCCGCAATCGAGGTGATGATCCCGCAGGTTTCGGTCATCCCATACCCGGTGCTGGGCCGCGCGGTGGTGACGCGTTCTTCGATTTTCAGCACCAGATCAGGTGGCACTTGCGCGCCGCCGCCCGCCAGTGAGGCCAGGCTGGAAGTATCGCGCGTGGCGAAATCGGGATGATTGATCACTTCGCGCGCCATCACCGGCACGCCGCTCATCGAGGTAATCCGTTCCCGCTCGATCAGCCGCAGCGCCTCGCCCGCATCCCAGCGATACATCAGCACCAGCGCCCCGCCGACCGCGGTGGTGGCATACGTGCCGCAATTGTTCGCGGTAACGTGGAACAGCGGGGTGGTAATCAGCAGCACCGGTACCGGCGGTTCGGCCGGCGGGGCCACCCCGGTGGCGCGTTCGGTGGCCAGCGCCGATGATGCCCCGGCGTAGAGCATGTTCATCAGGTTCGCCACACAGCCACGGTGCGTTAACTGCGCCCCCTTGGGATGACCGGTGGTGCCCGAAGTGTAGAAAATACAGGCATCGCTATCCGGATCAACGGTGACTTGCGGCATTGCCCCGCCATGCCCGATGACCGTGGACCACGGCACGACCCCCGCCGCCGCGGCATCCAGCCGGACGCCGATTACCTGCATCGCCGGATCGATCCCATCGCACGCGCGCAGCCGTTCCAGTCGTTCGCCATCTAGGAAGATCGCACGGGGCTGAGAATCGTTCAGGGCGTAAGTCATTTCCGCGCTGGTCCACCACGCGTTCATGCCAACCACCGCAATCCCGGTTGAAACGCAGGCCCAATAGGCCAGCAGCCATTCGGGATAATTGCGCATCGCAATCGCCACCCGATCGCCCGCCGTGATCCCCTGATCGGCCAGCCATGCGGCAATCGCATTCACCTGCCGGTGCGCTTCGCCATAGGTGATCCGTTCATCCCCATAGATCAGATAGGGGCGATCGGCGAAAGCCGCGGTCGACAGCCAGAATTCGCGCACGCTGGGCGGGGCGTTCTTGTACGTGCGAAGGCGGTTGCCCAGCACCGTTTCTTCAACAATTTCAAACTGCCCGCCCGGGCCGGTCAATTCTTCACGCGCCCGCTTCAATTCGCTGTAATGCATCACTCTCGCCCATAGATTCTGTTTGAACGCAGGCTTGCATGGCAACGCGCGGGCGGCAAGTCCCGTTTTGCAACCAGACGCAGTTCAGAACGCCGCGCGCGCCGCGACCAGGCGTTCCACCGCCTGATCAAGCGTGGCATCCTGCTTGGCGAAGCACAGCCGCAAATAGCCCTGCTCTGGCCTCTGGGCATAGAACGCCGACACCGGGATTGACGCAACGCCCGCTTCGCGGAGCAACCGTTCGGCCACCGCCGCATCATCCGCCGGCAACCCCGACGCGGCCAGATCGGCAATCACGAACCACGTCCCTTGCGCGGGCAGCAGCTTGAACCCGCCCGCGGCCAACCCACTGACCAGCCGTTCCCGCGCGCTGGCATAGCGGGCGCGATGCGCGGCAAACCATTCGCGCGGCAAGGCCAGCCCTTCGGCCACCGCCCATTGCAGCGGGGTGGCGGTGGTGAACGTCAGGAACTGGTGCCGATCGGCAATCGCCGCGGCGATGGCCGGCGCGGCCACCACCCAGCCCACTTTCCACCCGGTGAGCGAAAAAATCTTGCCAGCCGAACCCACTTTAACCGCGCGATCGCGCAAGGCAGGGATCGCCAAGGGCGAAACGTGGCGGGCGCCATCATAGAGCATCGCTTCCCACACTTCATCGCACAACACGAAGAAATCGTGCCGCTGCGCCAGTGCGCCGATGGCCTCCAGCGTCGCCCGGTCCAGCAAGGTGCCGGTGGGGTTGTTGGGGGTATTCAGGATCAACAGCCGGGTCTTGGGCGTAATCGCCGCTTCCAGCTCGTCCAGCGGCAGCGTCCATTCCGGCGGGCGCAGGCTGACCAGCCGGGCCGTGCCGCCCGCCCGCTGCACCAGCGGCAGGTAGGCATCGTACAGCGGTTGCACCAGGATCACTTCATCTCCCGGCCGCACCAGCGCAAGGATGGTTGCGGCCAGTGCCTCCGTCCCGCCCGAAGTGACCACCACTTCATCGGCCGTGATTTCCAGCCCCTGTTCGCGGGCATACCAGCCCGCGATCGCCGCGCGCAGTTCTGGCAGCCCGCGCATCGGCGGGTATTGATTGGGCCGATCCTTAAGCGCGCGCACGGCAGCATCGGTCAGCTCGCCCGGTTCGGGCAGGTCGGGAAACCCCTGCCCCAGATTGATCGCGCCCAGTTGCCGGGCCAAACCCGACATCTGTTCAAAGATCGTGTCCGCTGGGGCGGAAAGACTGTCTGCTGCGCTCATCGGCACTAGGCTTAGGGTTTGACCAACACCTTGACCAGCGCCGGTTCACTGGACAAGCGGCGGAAGGCATCGGCCACCCCGTCCAGCCCGACTTCGGCTGACAGCACGGTTGACGCCGCGATCCGCCCTTCGGTGATGTTATGCAGCGTGGCGGCGAATTCTTCGGGGCTGTATCCGAACACGAAATCCAGCCCCATCTGCTTGTTGATGGCGATGCCGGGTTCGAACCGGTCAGTTTCCATGCACACGCCCACCACCACGATCTGCGCCCCCGGCGGCCCGTTTTCGAGCAGCGACTGGATCATCCCCGGCACACCGACACATTCGAACACCACCGCGGGGCGGGTTTCCTTGCCAGTCATTGCCCAGATCGATGCTTCGGCCAGCGTCTGCGCCACGCCAAGGCTGGCCCATTGGTCGTGCGGCGATCCTTTGGCCGGATCGATCACGATATCGGCCCCCATGGCTTCCGCCGTCTTGCGGCGTTCGGGCGAAAGGTCGGCCGCAACGATCGGGCCAACACCGCGCAGTTTCAGCGCAGCGATCACCGCAAGGCCCACCGGCCCGCAGCCCACCACCATCGCCACGGTGCGCGGGTCCAACCGCGCGCGGGCCACGGCGTGTTCGCCCACGGCGAACGGTTCGGTCAGCGCCGCCAGCTCCACCGGCAGCCCCTCAGGCACCGGCAACAGCAGGTCTTCCTGCAGGACCATCAGTTCGGAAAACCCGCCGGGAAAACGGTTGGAATAGCCGACCAGTTCCATCCCCTGCGGCCCGGCCGCTGCCGGAAAGCTGGTGCAAACCGTGCCTACCGGCAGCCGCCGCGCGGCGTTTTTGCCGTAATCGAGGATTTCAAACGCGAATTCGTGGCCGAACACGATATCGCCCTGCGGATCGAGGTTCGACAGCGACCCAGACCGGCGCGACATATCGGCCATATGATCGAGATGGTGCAGCGCGTGCAGGTCTGATCCGCAGATCCCGCACGCCAGTGTGCGCACCAGCACCTGCCCGTCACCGGGGGTGGGTTCAGCATAGTTGGTATCAAGTTCCAGCGCCTTGCCGCGCTTTACCACTGCTTTCATGCGGCCTCTCCTTGGTTCGCCGGGGTCAACCCAGCGGAATGTTTTCGTAATAAGGGATCACGATTTCGTTGGCACCGTCTTCGGGCTTGCCCAGCATCGCCGGGGTCACCGGGTGGACTATCGCGGGATCGGTCATCACTTCAACCAGCGCGGGCTTGCCAGCGGCAAAGGCACGCTCCATCGCCGCGGCCAGATCGGCAATTTCGGTCACGCGTTCGGCATGGCAACCAAACCCGGCGGCGATGCTGGCGTAATTGCTGCCGCCAAGCTGGCTGATCACCGAATAGTTCGCGCCGAACATGATTTGCTGGCCGTGGATCGACATCCCCCAGACCTGATTGTTGAACACCACGGTGACGATCGGCAACCCGTGGCGGACCATCGTATCGAATTCCTGAATATGAAAGCCCATCGCGCCATCGCCGGTTACGTGCAGCACGCGGCGGCCCGGAAAGGCCTTGGCCAGGCCGATGGCAAAGCCCGGGCCGATCCCCAGACAGCCCAGATAACCGTGACCCTGAACCCGCCCCGGCCCACTGACCTGCACCAGATCGCCCGCCCACGACGATGCTTCGCCGCCATCGAAGGCATAGGCGGCATCGGGGCCAGCACAGTCCATAATGATCCGCGCGGCATGAAACGGATGGATGCCGCCCGGCCCTTGCGCTTCGGGGAACAGATCCGCCATCGGCGCTTTCAGCCCGGTGGCCAGCGCCGCCCATTCCGGGTCCTTGCGCCACGTAACCTGCCCGGCGCGGCGGTTCAGCTCCTCTAACGTAGAGCGGCAATCGGCGGCGATGCCCACGGCCACGTCCTTGATCCGGCCGATCTCGCCCGCGTCGGAATAGACTTGCGCCAGTGCTGCATCATCGGGGACGATCCCGCCCGAACGCCCGCCCAGCAGCAAGCCCATGCGCGCACCAAGCAACACCACCACATCCGGCCGCGGCAGGTCCATCAGGCCCAGCACCGCCAGCCCGCCGGGTGCCCCGGCGTTGAGCGGATGGTCGTGCGCCAGCAGCCCTTGCGCCTTGCTGTTGGCGAACACCGGAATCCCGGTCGCTTCGGCAAACTGGCGCAATTCGGCACCGCAATCGGCCTGCCGGGCATCGCCCCCGGCAATGATCACCGGGCGCTCTGCCCCGGCCAAGAGCGCAATCAACGCATCGGCTTCGGCGGCCGACGGTGCCGGGCGGCTGCGCACCATCAGCCCGGTTGGCCGGGTGGTGGTGCGCGGATCGGCGGTCATGTGCAGGACATCGATCGGCAGTTCGAGCACCACCGGGCCGCGCCGCCCGGTCATCGCCTTGCGGATCGCCATCGCGGCAATATCGGCCATGCGTTCGGTGTTGGTCACGCGGTGCGCCCACTTGGTAATCGGGGTCAGCATCGCGATCTGATCGAACCCGCCCTGCAACGGATTGGTTTCGGCTTCGCGCAGGGGCGGTGCGCCGATCAGGAACAGCACCGGCACCGCATCCAGAAACGCATTGGCCACCGCGGGAACCGCATTGGCGATGCCCGGCCCCGCGGTAACGATGCACACCCCCAATTGCGCGGTGGCCCGGGCATAAGAATCGGCGGCGTGGCCCGCCGCGGCTTCATGGCGGAAATCCAGCAACGCGATATCGTTTTCAACGCAGCCTTTCAGCAAAGCTTCTAGGTGCCCGCCGTGCAGCGCAAACGCCTGCTTGACCCCGGCTTCGCGCAGCGTGCGGGCAAGCAGATCGCCCCCGGTCAATCCGTGTTTTTGGGCCATCTGCGAATCCTCCATCCCGAACGGTGTTGCGCGAACATTGCAGCCTTGCTATTTTTGGTCAACCTCGACCATAATAGGGCGATGACCACTGCGGCAGAGACCTTGCAGCGCCGCCGCAACCGCCGCGGCGAAGCCACCCGCGAAGCCTTGCTCAAGGCCACGCTGACCTGCCTGCAGCGCGGCGGATACGGCGCCACCAGCATCGAAGCCGTGATGGCCGAAGCCGGTGTCGGGCGCGGGTCGGTGCTCAACCAGTTCCCCACCCGGCTGGAACTGATGCTGGCCGTGGCCGAATTGGCGATGGCAGCGATGCTCGATCAGGCGCGCACGGCGCTTGATCAGGTGGATGATCCGCTCGACCGGATCCGCGCGCTGGCCGATGTAGCATGGCGCGTTCACAACAGCGCCGCTGCTACCGCGCTGACCGAAATCCTGCTGGCCTCACGCTGGGATCACACCTTGGCCGCGGGGCTGCGCCCGATTGTCGAACCGGTTGACCTCAGGATCGATCGGATGAACGGCCAGCTGGCCCGCGACGCCGGGATCACCGATCTGACGGGATTTTTAGTGCACGGCCGCTTGCTGGGTTCGAATATGCGCGGGCTGACCATCGAGCTGATGTTCAATGCCAACCGCACGATGATTCAGGATGCAGTCGCCACGCTCAAACAAGGCCACATCGAACTGGTCGAACGCCTGCTGAAATCACATTAGGGAGAGAACACGATGCGCTTTGCAAACAAGATCGCTTTCATCACAGGTGGTGGATCGGGGATCGGGGCGGCCACGGCCCGGCAAATGGCGCGTGAAGGGGCCACGTGCGTGCTGGTCGACATCTCGCTCAGCGCCGCGCAGGCCGTGGCCGCTGAAGTGGGCGGAATGGCCATCGCCGCCGACGTAGCCCAGCGCGCCGAAATCGAAGCTGCGATTGCCGCAGCAGTGACGCAGCACGGCCGGATCGATATCTTGTTCAACAACGCCGGGATCGGCTGTTTCGGCAAGACTCCAGACCTTGAACCCGCTGAATGGGAACGCGTGATCGCGATTGACCTTAATTCGGTGTTCTATGCCTGCCGCGCCGCAATCCCGCATATGCCAAAGCCCGGCGGGGCGATCATCAACACCGCGTCAATTTCCGGGCTGGCCGGGGATTACAACTTCACCGCCTACAACGCCGCCAAGGCCGCGGTGATCAACTATACCCGGTCGATGGCGATCGATCATGCCCGCGAAGGCTTGCGCGTCAACGCGCTGTGCCCGGGCCTGATTGCCACCCCGCTGACCGCCGCCGCAGAGGAACTGCCCGACCTGAAGCGTGATTGGCACGCCGCCATTCCAATGGGCCGCCCCGGCACGCCCGAAGAAATGGCCGAAGTGGTGTGTTTCCTTGCATCCGATGCGGCATCGTACATGACCGGATCGATCGTGGTCGCGGATGGCGGGCAAACCGCGTGGACCGGCCAGCCCGATCTTACGCGTTATCTGCCCCAGTAAAGCGGCCGCCCCCAGCACCGCCCCGCCGATAATTTCGTATGCAAAGGATTGCCGCGGCGCACGCGCCGTGCGACCAGCCATGCCCTGATCAACGGGCGAGGATAGCATGGCACAGCGGCTTATCGGGGCGATCGAAGCGGGCGGCACGAAATTCGTGGCGGCACTGGCGCGCGAGGACGGCCAGATTTTGGCTCGCACCCGCATTCCCACCCAAACGCCGGACGAATGCTTCCCCGCGTTGGCCGAATTTTTCCGCCACGCCGCCACCGCGCATGGCACGATTTCCGGGTTCGGGGTGGCGAGTTTTGGGCCGATCGACATCGATCCGGCTTCGCCCGGTTATGGCACGTTCACCACCACCCCAAAACCCGGCTGGGCGGGGGCGCGGTTTCACGATGTGCTGGGCCAGTTTGGCGCGCCGATCGTGGTCGATACCGACGTGAATGGTGCGGCGCTGGGCGAATGGCAGGCCGGCGCGGGCCAAGGCTGCACCACCGTGGCCTATACCACCATCGGCACCGGGATCGGCACCGGCGTGGTCCGTGCGGGCAAGCCGCTGATGGGGTTTTCGCACTACGAAACCGGCCATATCCCGATGGCCCGCGATGCCGCGCGCGATCCTTTCGCCGGGCGCTGCCCCTATCATGGCGATTGCCTTGAAGGGCTGGCCTGCGGCCCGGCGATCGAAGACCGCTGGGGGGCCAGCCTGTCCGAACTGGCCAGCCCGGCCGACAAGATCGCGCTGATCGCCGATTATATCGCCCAGCTATCGGCCGTGCTGGTGTTGACCCACATGCCTGATCGGCTGATCTTCGGTGGCGGGGTGATGAAAGCCCCCGGCCTGATCGAAGCCGTGCGCGCCGCCACAGAGCGGCGGCTTGGCGGCTATGTTCAGGCAGCCCAGCTTGATCCGGGGCTGGAACGCTACATCGTCCTGCCCGGCCTTGGCGATGAAGCCGGGATCACTGGCGCAATCGAACTGGGCCGGCAGGTAATCGGCTAAGCCGCGGCCGCGCAGTTTTGCGCGATATAGTCGGCGTGGCTGGGCATGCCTTTTGCGGCGTGGGCCAAGGCGGCTTCCAGCTTGCGCAAATATTCGGCCTGATCCGCACCGCGCAGCGGCAGAAGTGGATCGGTGCCTGCGGGCATATTGCCCTGCCCGATATGCACCGCCAGCCAGCTGGCCGGACCGAACAGATCGGCGTCGCGCTGCACCAAACGGCCATAGCGGCGGAAATGCTCAATCTTCCAGGTCACGGTATCGGGCACGTCCATCGCCGCGCAATAGCGCCACAGCTCGCTGTCGGTGCGGCTGGTCAGCTTGTAGTGCAGGATGATGAAATCGCGGATGCGTTCAAACTCGCTAATCGCGATGCGATTGTATTCTTCGGTCACCAGCGGATCGAAATCCCGATCCGGGAACAGCGCCAGCAATTTGGAAATCCCCGCCTGAATCAGGTGGATCGAGGTGGATTCCAGCGGCTCCATGAACCCGCCCGACAGCCCGATCGCCACCACGTTGCGGTTCCAGAACAGGTTGCGCCGCCCGGTGGTGAACGACAAGTGGCGCGGATCGGCCAGCGCCTTGCCATCAAGGTTGGCCATCAACGTGGCCGCGGCATCGTCATCCGAAATGAAGTTGCTGCAATACACGTGGCCGTTGCCGGTGCGGTGCTGCAACGGAATGCGCCACTGCCACCCCGCCTCGCGCGCGGTGGAGCGGGTATAGGGGGTGAATTCGCCGGCGCGTTCGCAGGGCACCGCCACCGCGCGATCACACGGCAACCAGTGGGTCCAGTCCTGATACCCGGTGTGCAGCGCGCCTTCGATCAGCAATCCGCGGAAGCCCGAGCAATCGACGAACAGATCACCCGCAACCGTGCGGCCATCGCCCAGCGTAACATGGCTGACGTGCCCGGTTTCACCGTTCAGGCTGACGTCGGCAATCTTGCCTTCGATCCGCGTTACCCCGCGCGCTTCGGCATAGTTGCGCAGGAACCGCGCATAAAGCCCGGCATCAAAGTGATAAGCATAATCGAACGTTGAGCCAACGTGGCGCGGATCGCCCAGCGGACGCGCGAACTTGCCGCGCTTGGCCGCCGCCCATGCCATGCACAGTTCATCAAGTTCGGGCGCCTGTCCGCGCGCCTTCGCCGCCACCCAGTAATGGTGCAGCGAAACCATATCGAAATTGCGGCCATAAGTGCCGAACGGGTGAAAATAGGTGGTATCCTTGGCACCCCAGCCCACGAACTGGATTCCCAGCTTGAACGAACCCTGCGTGGCGCGGACGAATTCGTTTTCGTCGATCCCCAGCGTTTCGTTGAAGGTGCGGATCGGCGGGATCGTGGCTTCGCCCACACCCACAGTGCCGATCTCGTCGCTTTCGATGAGGGTGATCGCACAGCCGGTGCGGATCGCATTGGCCAGCGCCGCGGCGGTCATCCACCCGGCCGTGCCGCCACCCACGATCACCACGCTGCGAATGGACTTGTCGCCGTTCATCGCCTTCTCCTTTTCCGCTCTTCTTTCACCTGCTCAACAATCGATTGCAAGCGCGGATTCTCAATAGCGTGGACGCCGGACATCCAACGCCATCACCAGCCGCTCCCCATCTTCGAACGGCATGGTGCGATGCCACATCGTCGATGGGAACACCGCGGTCAGGCCGCAGTGCGGCGTGATCGTGCCATAGGCCGGAAGGTCCAATCCCAATTCTTCAGGCGGCGTGCCAAACGCGATATGCCCGGCAGGCGGCGGGCCAAGCTGCGCCGCATCCGGCAACGCGATATAGAACGCGGTCGACAGCCAGCCGACCGGATGGTTGTGCGGCACGTTATACCCCTGCCGCAGCAACCGCACCGACCAGCTGCCTTCGACCAGCAGTTCCCCACGCGGCAGGCCCAGCAACGGATGGCCCTGCTCCACCGGCGGCAGCGCATCGACATAGCCGCGGATCGCCTCGATCCAGCGCGCCTTGGCCAGTTGCATGATCGGTTCATGGCGCTGGATCACCGAACGGTCGGTCTGCGTGCCGCCGCGCACCGATTGTTCGATATAGGGCCGCGCCATCACGTGAAGATCGCGCAGCAGCGCGGCCAGTTCCGCCAGTTCGGCGCTGGACAGCGCTACTTCGCAGGGGCGGATGAGCACGTCAGACCGATCCAGCCACGCAGCCCGGTCATCCCCGCGCAGCCGCCATGCCAACGACAGGTAAGGCCAGAACACCGGGGCCGATGGGCCGGAAACTTGCGCGGTGGCCACGGCTTCTGCCACTTCGGGTTGGCCGCTGCGCAAGGCGTGGCGCACCCGCAAAAGGTTGATCGTTTCGCCTTCGATTGCGCTAGTTTCAGCCAGCAACCGCGCGGTCTGCGCCGCATCGCCGCTTTCGCTGGCCACGAACAAACGCGCCACGATCAACGCAGGGGTGGTGCCAAGCTTGTCTTCTGCTGCATCAAGCACCGCCAGCGCCGCGGGCCAATCACGGGTTTGCGCCAGCGCCCGGAACCACGCCAGCCACAAGTCGGCACTGCCCGGCTGCACGCGGGACGCCGCGGCATAGCTTTCCGCAAAACGCGCTTGATCGCCCAGCGTCCAGCGCAAGACCGACAGTGCCTTGTGCCCATCAAGCCAGCCCGGATTGGCGGCCACCGCCTCTTCCAGCAAGGCCTCTGCACCGGCCAGATCGCCTTCCGCCGCGATCGCGCTGGCCCGGATTCGCAGCACATCAAGGTTATCAGGCGCGGCCCGCTGCACTTCGCCAAACAGGGTGGCGGCGGGCTGGCCCAATTCATAGCGCGTCTGCGCCAAGCCATGCAGCAGTGCCGGATCGCAGGCCCCGGCCGCGCGCGCCGCGGCAAACACGCTCGCGGCTTCAACAAAGCGCTGCTCCAGCCGCAGTGCCACCCCGTGCAGCAACGCCACTTCGGCATCGGCCGGCCATTTGCGGCCCATCGCCGCCAGCAGCGGGATCGCCTTGTCGGCCCGGCCCGCCCCCAACGCCTGCCGCGCCAGTGCCACCCGCTGGGCGCGCACTTGCGGCGGCGTTGCCGCCTCTCCCGCCTGGCGCAGGGTCTGATCGATCAGGGCAGAAAACAGGGCTTCGCTCATCGCCGAGTTCCTAACGCGCTGGGCACCGTCTCGGCAAAGGAAAAGGGGGAGGCAACTTGCGCTGCCTCCCCCATATTTTCCGGATGATCCGGCACAGGGCCAGATCATACCCCTTGCGGAGCTTAGAAGTTGTAGCGAACCGAAGCGGTCAGCGTACGGCCGAGCACCGGCGCGCCGCCGATCACCACCGGGTTGACACCCGAGTTGGCGATGCCGCCGTTGCCGCGCAGGTCGAACTTGTTGAACAGGTTGTACAGGTTCAGGCCCAGTTCGAGCGATTCCACCGGGCGAACCTTGAGGTTGCCGTTGAAGGTGGTGCCACCCGGATAGATGTTGCCGTTACCGTCGGTCGCGCTGCTCACGCCGGTTGCCGAAACACCCGCGC
>JBDKLL010000046.1:0-10024 GCA_039795595.1 Pseudomonadota bacterium | reverse complement strand
TGCCGCCCAGCACCGCCGCATCGATCCGGTTGTAATGGAAAGCGCGATCGCCCCACGCCCCGGCCAGCGCCCAACTGCGCTTCATCCAGAAGTGGAGATCGACTTCGTAAGTATAGCCCATGGCCCCATGGACCTGGATCGCGGTTTCGGCGGTCAGGATCGCGGCATCGGTGGCGGCCAGTTTGGCATGACTAACGTGGATGCTGGCGCTGGGCAGGCCATCTTGCAGCGCCTGCGCCGCGCGCCACACCACCGGCTTGGCAAATTCGATTGCCACCGCGCAGCTGGCCAACTGATGCTTAAGCCCTTGAAACGCGCCTACTGGCTGGCCGAACTGGGTGCGTAGCTTGGCGTATTCTACCGCTTGGGTCAGCATCGCATCGGCCAGCCCAACCAGCTGCGCCGCGCTCATCAGTGCGCCAAGGTTCAGCAGATGGGGATCGTCGCTGGGCTGGGCGGGCAGGGTGGTCAACTGGCGGAGCGGATCCACGCTGGCGATTGCCGCACCTGCGCCGTCGGCCACCCACGGATTGATCGTGTGCGCCGGTGCCAGCGTGCGGGTTCCGGCTACCACATCGTTCAAGCCATCGGTTTCGCCGCGTGCAACCAGCCACGGCACACCAACGAAAGCCGTATCGACCAGCGGTTCGGCCAAGCAGGCCCGGCCACATTCTGCGGCGATCAAGGCGGCTTCGACCAGCCCCATGCCCAATCCGCCGTGCGCCTCTGGCACCAGCAGCCCGGTCAACCCCATGTCGACCAGTCCCTGCCAGATCGCGCCATCGCGCGGTCCGCTTTCGTCAAGGCGGCGCAGCACTTCGGGACCATGCGTCCCGGCCAGGTAATCACGCACCCCTTCGGCCAGAGTCAGCTGGTCATCGGTAAATCGAAAGTCCATCAACCGGCTCCCACCCGTGGCAGGCCGAGCAGGCGTTCGGCCGTGATATTGCGCTGAACCTCGTTCGACCCGGCGTAGATCGGGCCGGAGAGCGAGAAGATGTACCCTTCAAGCCACTGGTTGATCCGGCCATCGTCAAACCGTTTCAGTTCAGCTGCGGCCCCCAGCAATTGCATGGCGGTGCGGTGCATGGCGCGATCAAGTTCGGACCAGAAGATCTTGTTGAGGCTGGCTTCGGCACCAATGCTGCCCCCGGCCATGATCTTCGCGGCCACGGCATAAGTGTTGTAGGCATAAGCCTGCGCGGCGCCCCATGCCTGCACCACGGCTTCGCGCGCGGCGGGCGAGGCTTTGTCCTGATGCTGGCGATAAAGTTCGACCAGTCGCTTGGCTGTGGCCTGAAACCGCCCCGGCGAACGCAGCATCAGCCCGCGTTCGAATCCGGCCGTGGCCATTGCCACGTTCCAGCCTTGCCCTTCGCCGGCCAGGCAGTTTTCAACCGGCACCCGCACTTCATCGAAGAACAGTTCGGCAAACCCGGTATCGCCGTGCAATTGCCGGATCGGCCGGCGGGTGATGCCCGGGCTGTTCAGATCGAACAGGATGAACGTCAGCCCTTTGTGGCGCTTGCTCTCAGGATCGGTGCGGAAGATCCCGAAACCCCAATCGGCAAAGGCTGCGCGGCTGGACCATGTTTTCTGGCCGGTGATCACATAGTGATCGCCATCGCGCACCGCCTTCGATTGGATCGCGGCCATATCGCTGCCCGCGCCGGGTTCGGACCATGCTTGCGCCCAGATCACTTCGCCGCGCGCCATTGGCGGCAGGAACCGGGCCTTTTGTTCGTCGGTGCCAAATTCCATGATCGTCGGGCCAAGCAGGAAAATCCCGTTTTGGTTGGCCCGGTTGGGGCCGCCGGCACGGAAATACTCTTCTTCGAAGATCAGCCACTGGATCAGATCCAGCCCGCGGCCACCAAAGGCTTCGGGCCACGTCACCATGCCCCAGTTGCCACTGGCGAGCGTGCGTTCCCAAACCACGTGCTGATCGAAGCCTTCTTGGCATTCCAGCGTGACCAGCGGTTCCTTCGGTACGTGGGCTTCCATCCACGTGCGGACTTCGGCGCGGAACGCCTGTTGTTCGGGGGTGTAGTGCAGTTGCATCAGAACTTTGCCGCCTTGCCCGATTCCACGAAGGCATCGCGGCTCTTCTGGCTGTCTTCGTGCATGTACATTTCGAGCGTGAAACCCTGCTCCCAGCGATAGCCGCGGTCGACGTCGCGGGGTTCAAGACCGTTGAGCGCCTCTTTGGCGATCACCAGCGCCTTGCGGCTCTTCGCGGCGATCACGGCACAGAAGGCGCGCGCTTCATCCACCAGCCGTTCGCGTGGGACGACCTGTTCAACCGCGCCAAGCCGATAGGCTTCTTCGGCTGGGATGTTGCCGCCGGTGAAGAAGGCCGCGCGGACTTTATGCAGCGGCAGCATACGCGAAAGGTGGCTGGCCCCGCCCATCGCGCCGCGATCGACTTCGGGTAGCGAAAAGAACGCATCGTCAGCGGCGATGATCGTATCGGATGCGCCGCAAATGCCGATCCCGCCGCCGATCACGAACTTGTGCACCGCCACCACCACCGGAACTTCGGCATCGCGGATGGCCTTGAAGGTCAGGTAATTGCCGCGGTTCAACACGGTGATCCGTTCGGGGTGGGCCTGCATTTCCTTGATATCAACCCCGCCGCAGAACCCGCGCGCGGTTTCGGCCGCGCGGATCAACACGCAGTTGACTTCCGGATTGCTGGCCGCAGCAGAGATAATCGCCGGCAGCGACATCCACGTTTCGCTATCAAACGCGTTGACCGGGGGCTGGTCGAACACGATTTCGGCGATGCGGTCCTTGATTTCGGTCGTAATCGGCATGGGTTCAGTTCCCGGCACACAGCGCGGCAATACGAGCGCGCGCTTCGGTTTCGATTTCAGCAAGCAGGGCGGTGCAGTTGGGCAGGTTGGTCAGCCGCCCGGCGATCACGCCAGTGGCCATCAGCCCATGTTCGGCATCGCCGGTTACGACCGCACGCTGGATCAGCATTGGCGCGGCGGCGGCCATCATTGCCTGGGCCAGCGGCATTTCGCCATGCGCGGTCATTCCGCGGGCGGTGGCGAAAACTTGCACCCAGCTCATCCCAGTTTGCCGTTTCATTTCCAGCCCGGCCTCGATCGCACGGCGCCACATCGCCAATTTGCCCGATGCCTCGATCCGGCGCAGCAGCGGGTTGAGGATCATCCGCTGGGGGATGCCGTCCACTTTGGTCGATACCGCGATGTCGCTGGTGCCAGCTTTGACGTAAGCCGCCTTGGGTGCGGGCGGGACCGGGCTTTCTGCGGTCATCAGGAACCGGGTGCCCATGGCAATTCCGCACGCCCCATAAGCCAACGCGGCGGCCAGCCCGCGGCCATCGCCAAATCCGCCTGCGGCCACAACCGGCACGTTCACCGCATCCAGCACTTGCGGCAGCAGCACGGTGGTGGGGACCGAACCGGTGTGCCCGCCGCCTTCGCCGCCTTGCACGGTCACCATTTCACAGCCGAGCTGGACCATTTTTTCGGCGTGTTTCACCGCGCCAACCGTGGGGATGCAGAGAATCCCAGCGTCCCGGAAGCGGTTGATCATCCGGGCATCTGGCCCGCGGCCAAAGCTGACCGCGCGAACCCGATCGGCGTTGGCCAGAATGATGTCGACGATTTCAGCCGCGCCGGGCTGAAACGAATGAAAGTTCACCCCGAACCCATGTGGGGTCAGGTCTTTCAATCGGGCGATCGCTTCGCCCAATTCGGCGGGTTTCATTACCGCCCCGGCAAGAAACCCGAACGCCCCGGCGTTGCTGGTGGCGGCGACCAGTTCGGGCGTCGCGATCCAGCCCATCGCGGTCTGGATCACGGGCAGCCGGCACCCCAGTCGCGCCGTCAGTGCCGTGGCAAGCGGATCGCGCATCAGGCCTTGTCCGCATCCTGCTTGTTGGCTGAAGCCGCGGATTTGCCGCTAACCCCGCCGATCGAATCCCCGGTGACCAGATCGTTCTGGGCGTGGGCAAAGTGGTGCATGTGGAACACCGCATCCATCGCGCTGCGTTTGCCGCGCAGTTCTTCGACATGGTTGATCGATTGCTTGGTCAGCCAGTTGCCCAGCCGGTTCTGCCCGGCCAGCTTATCGGCCCACGCGGCAGTGGCTTCGCGCAGTTCCTCACGCGGAACCACCTTATTGACCATGCCAAAGCTGTAGGCGCGGGCGGCGCTCATTCGTTCGCCCAGCAGCAGGAATTCCTTGGCGACGCGCGGCGGCAGTTCATACGCATGGGCGAAATATTCGACGCCGGGGATGCCCATCAGCGGGTTGACCGGATCTTGGAAGAACGCGTCTTCCGAAGCCACGATCAGATCGCACACCCATGCCAGCATCAGGCCCCCGGCGATGCAGGCACCCTGAACCATGGCGATGGTCGGCTTGGGAATATCGCGCCAGCGGCGGCACATTCCCAGATATTGCTCCTGTTCGCGGGTATAGAGCAGTTCAGCCGCCGGCTTGTTGGTATGGGGCGGCAGCATCAGGCGCTTGTCGAATTCGTGGTGCAGGTCGCGCCCCGGCGTGCCGATGTCATGCCCGGCGGAAAAGTGCTTGCCTTCCCCGGCCAGCACGATTGCCCGCACCGCATCATCTTGCACCGCACGGTTGAAAGCATCGTCGAGCGCGTAAGTCATCTGCCCGTTCTGGGCATTGTTGAACGCGGGCCGGTTCATCGTGATCCAGGCCACGGCACCAATCACTTCGTAGCGAACCGGCTCTTCGGTTTCATACGTGATATCAACGGCTTTGGGCGCAACAAGATCGGTCATTGCAAAGGCTCCTCAGGCTGCGCTGCGCGCGGGCGGGTTATCCTTGATCACCCCGTCGCGGATCCCGTGCGGATCGAGCCGGGCAATGATCGCCAGCATTTCAGGGGTGGGTAGGGCGGTTTCACGCAAGTCGCCGCGTTCCAGTTCGAACCCGGTGGCTTCCTGCACTTGTTCGAAGGTCACCCCGGGATGGAGCGAGACGACGCGGATCGCGTGGTCTTTCCCGCCAAAGTCCATGACACACAAGTTGGTGACGATCAGCCGCAGATCGACGCCCGAGAAATTGCCCCCGGCAATCCGTTTGGCCGGATTGTAGCCCACGCCCGAAACCATATCGACTTCGCCCGGCACGAACACCCGCGGGGTGTGGCTGGGAAAGAAGAACGAATTGGGGTGGTAGATGGTGTTCCCCGGAAACCCGCGCACGCCCAACATCTGGGTCTTAGGCTGTTTGTGGGTTCCGCCCAGCTGCGACAGGTTGATCTGGCCGAACCGGTCGATCTGGGTGGGGGTGACCATTGCGTGGCGGCGGCCTGACCACACGGCGCTATCGAAAAAGCGCCCGAATGGCAGGTGGCCGGCAAACTTGGGCTGATAATCCCCGCGCGGTCCCAGCGGCACCGGCTGTTCAACCAGATAGGCTTCGCCATCGGTCATCATCAGTTCCGGGGTGTGGGTCAGTTTGGCGAGGCTTGCAGCCAAGCGCGGCACCGGGCCAACGCCGGTGGCCACCACTTCACCGTTGCCGCGAAAGGCTTCGCTGCACGCGGCAATGCACAGTTCCGCCAAAGACGGGTTCAGATTGGAATTATCGCTCATCAGAACACCGGCAACGGCAGAGCCGCAACCGCCTCCTTTCCGCCAACGGATGCAAGATATTCGGCTTCGTTTGCGCCGACGAAACGCGCGGCGACCTGATCCCATTCACCCGGATCGCGCGCGGCGTCGGTATAGGCTTTGAACGCTTTCATATCCCAGCCATAGGCCGGGGTCATCATGCTGGGGTGCGCCCCGCACGGGATTTCAGTGACCCCACTGATGAAGCAGCGTTCGACGATATTGGCCTGCGCATCGGCGGGATAGGCATCTTCCATCGCCGGGACCAGTTCTTCGCAACTGGCGTAAGTCTTGGTGGCGGCCTTGGCGAACCATTCATCGTAGAACACGTCAGGCCCAAATGCTTGCACATTGCCGCGCCAGTCGCTGCGGTTGACGTGGAGCAGGGCCGCATCCAGTTTCAGCGCCGGCATGGCGATCAGCGTTTCGCCATCGTCATAGGGCGATTGCACGTGCTTCAACCCGCCCAGTTCGGCGAGGTCCGTGCCCAGTCCAACCCGGGTGGGCAGGAACGGCAGGCCGAACGCGGCGGCTTTCAGGCCCCACTGGAACATCCCTTCGTCCAGTTCGAGCACGTCGATCTGTCCGGCTTCGCGGGCTTTGCGGAACCACGGTTCCAGCGGGATCGCGTCGAGCGAGACGAACGCAAACACCAGCTTCTTCACTTTGCCAGCCGCGCACAGCATCCCAACGTCCGCGCCGCCATAGGCAACCACGGTCAGGTCTTTGAGGTCTGAGCGCAGGATTTCGCGAATCAGAGCCATCGGCTTGCGCCGTGGCCCCCAGCCGCCGATTCCAAGCGTCATCCCATCGTTGAGCTGGCCGACGATTTCGGCAGGCGTCATTCGTTTGTCGAGCATCGCCGTATTACTCCGCCGCTTTCTTGAGGGCTTCCTGCCAGGCCCAGACATGGCCCCAGACACTGATCTGGGTGTGATGGGTGGTTTCCCAGTTGGCCGGATCGATCACCAGCCCGTCATAGCCGATTTCCAGATCAAACCCGGCTGGGGTCTGAACGTAGAAACTGGTCATTTCGTCGTTGACGTGGCGGCCCAGCGTGGCGGATTCGGCGAACCCTTCGGCCCGCATTCGATCGTGCGCCTTGCCCACTTCGAGCAAGTTGGGCAGTTCCAGCATCAGGTGGACGCAGCCCGATGGCGGGATCGGTCCTTCGCCCAGCGCAAGGCTGTGGTGGCGGCCGTTGCTGGCATGGAGGAAGGCAAAGCCCATGCCCGGATCTTCCGGCGGACCACCCATAAAATAGAACCGCGGCATATCGGATTGCCCGAACCCGACGACATCGCAATAAAACGCCACCGTTTCGGCAAAGTTGGGGGCACTCAGCACGGCATGGCCCATGCCCAGTTCGCCGGTGATGAACCGCGGTACGCCTTGCGGGGATACGAACGGGACTTCGGTGCGGCTGTCGCCGTGGTAGAATTCCAACCCATTGCCAGCAGGATCGCTGGTGTGGAGCAGTTCACTAACCCCGCGCCCGCTGGCGGTTGCCGCATCGGCCAAAGTGACTGGCCGGCCAGCCGCAGCAAGGCGCGCAGCCAGGGCATCGAATTCAGCCTTGCTTGCCACTTCAAACGCAGGAGCGATCAGCCGTTCGGCGGTGCCGGGTTGAATCCGGAACCGGAACGGGCGGTCATCAACCCGATACAGGGCCGCACCATCGGCAGCATCAGGCGCGCGCATGGCACCCGCCACTTGGGTCAGGAACCGGTCCCATTCGGCCGGCTGCGCCGTTTCAACGACGACATAGCCTAACGACTTCACACTCATCAGGCCTCGGCCCCTTTTACCAGATCCAGAAAATACGGGCGTTCGCCCCCGCCATCGACATTGATGCGCGCGCCGCTGACCCAGCTGGCCAGCGGTGAACAAAGCCACAGCACTGCTCCGGCGATGTCTTCGCCGGTGCCCATCCGTTGCAGCGGCATCGAGCGGCCAACCGCGTCTTGCGCCGCGGCATCGCCATAGGTTGCTTCGGCGGTTTCAGTGCGCATCAGACCGGCAATGATCGCGTTGACGCGGATCCCGGCGGCACCCCATTCTTGCGCAAGGCTTTGCGTCAGGTTGAGCAGGCCTGCTTTGGCTGCACCATAAATTGCCGTGCCGGGCGATGGGCGGGCCCCTGAAACGCTGGCGATATTGACGATGCTGCCGCCCCCAGCCGCAACCATGTGTGGATGCGCGGCCTGCGCGAGGTAGAGCGGGGCCACCAGGTTCAACTTAAGGATTGCATCGATGAACCGCGGGCTGGCGGTTTCGGCCGGGGTGGCCGGCGATCCCCCGGCATTGTTCACCAGAATATCGATTCGCCCGTGCTGCGCCACCACGCGATCGACCAGTGCGGTGGCAGCTTCGGGATCGCGGATATCGCCGGGCATAAAGCTGATGCCATCGGGTAGTGTTTCGGGTGCATTGCGTGCGCAGGCCACAACCTTGCAGCCAGCATCGGCCAGCGCGGTGCAGATCGCCCGGCCCAACCCGCGCGTGCCCCCGGTGACGATCGCCACCTGACCGGTAAGGTCGATTTTTTGCGCCGGTGCCAAGCTGGCCTTCTCCCCGTTGCGTTGCATTCGCTGAATCGCGGCATCAACAATGTATGAAATGCGCATTATCGGAAGCGAAAGGGGTTTTCAATTGACGATTTGCGTATCAAACGATAAAAAAAATTACGAAGCCCGCGGTTTGGGCATTATGAGTCGACAAGAAGGAGCTTGGGGGAATGGCTACTGCTGCTCAGAGCATGAACGGTTCGCAGGCTGTGCCGAGCGCGGAGGCGTTGATTGCCCGTGCGCGGGCGATGATTCCGGCACTTAAAGCGCGGGCCAAGCAGTGCGTGCGCGATCGTAACGTTCCGGCGGAATCGATCGCCGAAATGCAGGCGGCGGGGTTCTTCCGGATTCTCCAGCCGAAACGCTGGGGTGGGTATGAAATGCACCCCAATGTGTTCTTCGAAGTGCAAAAGGCGCTGGCCGAAGGCTGCATGTCGACCGGGTGGATGTATGGCGTGGTTGGGTGCCACCCTTATGAAATGGCGCTGTTCCACGATCAGGCGCAGGCTGAAGTGTGGGGTGATGATCCGGCGATGCTGGTTTCGTCCACCTATCAGCCGGTTGGCAAGGTAACCCATGTCGATGGGGGCTTCCGCCTGTCCGGGCGGTGGGGCTTTTCAACCGGGTCAACCCATTGCGGCTGGGTGCTGCTGGGCGCGATGTGTCCGCCCAAGGCCGAAGGTGAAGGGCCGGAAATGCGCACCTTCCTGCTGCCGCGCAGTGATTACGCGATCGATGAGGACGCGTGGCACGTGTTCGGCCTGCAAGGCACGGGCAGCCACGATATCATTGTTGATGACGTGTTCGTGCCGGATTACCGCACCCACCGTTCGATTGACGGGTTCCTGTGCAAGAACCCGGGGCAGGAAGTGAATACCGGCCCGCTTTACTCGCTGCCATGGGCGCAAGTGTTCGTGCGGTCGGTGTCCACCGCGGCGTTTGGCGGGGCGCAGGCAGCGATCAACGCGGGTATGGCGATCATGCAAAGCCGCATTTCGACCAATACCGGCAAGGCTTCGGCGCAAGACCCAATTCTGCACGCTGCGCTGGCGCGGGCGATCGCGGAAAAGGGTGAAATGGAAACCACCTTGCGGCTGACGTTCGAAGACCTGATGGGGTATGCCGAACGGGGTGAGGAAATCCCGCTCGATAAGCGCGCCTTCTTGACGTACCAATCCAGCACGGTGGTGCGCCGTCTGGCGGGGTTGGTCGATGATATCGTGCAACTGCTGGGCGGCCGGGCGATCTACATGACCAGCGAGATCCTGCAGCCGTGGCTTGATCTGCACGCTGGGCGCGCCCACGTGGCGAACGATCCGAACAACCGCACCACCGATGCGATCAACACCATGTTGGGCGCGGCACCGCTCAACCCATTCCTGTAAGCGGAGCGGCTGCGATGCGTGCGTTGAGCGAAGCGACTTATACCGTCTCGGGCGGTTACGAAATCCACCTCAAGGAGGCGGGCGAAGGCCCGGTCGTAGTGTTCATCCATGGCAGTGGGCCGGGCGCATCGGGCGCATCGAATTTTCGCCAGAACTGGCCGGAATTGATGGCTGCGGGTTATCGCGTGATCCTGCCTGACCTGATCGGTTATGGTGCTTCGTCGAAGCCGGAAGGGATCGATTACACGCTGCAACTGTTCACCGACACGCTGTACGAAGCGCTGCAGGCGCACGGGATCCAGCGAGCCGTTCTGGTGGGCAATTCGTTGGGCGGCGGGGTGGCGTTGCAAATGACGCTGGATCATCCCGAAATTGCCGAAAAGCTGATCCTGATGGCACCCGGCTGCATTGAAGAGCAGGCCGATTATTTCAAGATGCCCGGCATTAC
>JBDKLL010000045.1:0-12519 GCA_039795595.1 Pseudomonadota bacterium | reverse complement strand
CGCACTGCGCCGAATTTGCCGAAACGGCCGGCGTCGAACTGCGCGATCAGTATATCGCCAGCGGCCGGGTTTCGTATGAATTCCGCAACATGATCCGCGATGCGATCGACCTGACGCTGGTGCAGATGGTGCGCTGCGGCGCGCCCGAAGGGTTCTTCGCGCTGACCGACCAGACTTTTGCCAACCAAAAGGCCTTCTTCGAAGCCGCTCAGGCCGCCAGCAAGGAACAGCAGGAAGCCGCCTTTGCCAGCCCGCCGGCCCAGCGGGCCGCGGCGATTGCCAAGCTGATCGGTGCTGTTGATTTCTATGCCGCGCGCGGCATTGCGAAGGATCAGGCCAACGCCTGCCTTGCCGATGTCAAGAACGCTGAAAAGCTGGCAACGATGTCCAACGAACAAAGCCAGAAATACAACATCGAAGGCACGCCGACGTTCTTCATCAACGGCAAGAAAATCGATGGCAACACCTGGCCGCTGCTTAAGGACGCGCTGATCAAGGCCGGCGCGCGCTAACCGGCCAGACCGGGCGCGGTAGGGGCCAGGCGGGTCAATCCGATGCAGATCAAGCGGCTCAAGCTCAGCGGCTTCAAAAGCTTCGTCGAGCCGGCTGAACTGCGCATCGAACCCGGCCTGACCGGGGTGGTTGGCCCCAACGGTTGCGGCAAATCAAACCTGCTTGAAGCGATCCGCTGGGTCATGGGCGAAAGCTCGGCCAAATCGATGCGCGGTGGCGGCATGGAAGACGTGATCTTCGCCGGTACCGCGCAGCGCCCCCCGCGTGACTTTGCCGAAGTGGTGCTCGTGGCCGAAGATTCGGCGCGCGAGGAACTCGAAGTCGTCCGCCGGATCGAACGCGGCGCAGGCAGCGCCTACCGGGTCAATGGCCGCGATGTGCGGGCCAAGGATGTGGCACTGGTGTTCGCCGATGCCGCCACCGGCGCGCATTCGCCCGCGCTGGTCAGTCAGGGCCGGATCGCGGCGGTGATCGCCGCCAAGCCCGCCGAACGCCGGATGATGTTGGAAGAAGCCGCCGGAATCGCCGGGCTCCACGTCCGCCGCAAGGACGCCGAACAGAAACTGCGCGCCACCGAAGCCAATCTGGCGCGGCTGGAAGATATCATGGCCGGGCTGGACCAGCAGATCGCCAGCCTGCGCCGGCAAGCCCGCGCCGCCGAACGCTACAAGGCATTATCAGACCGGATCCGCGTGGCCGAAGCCCGGCTGGTGTTCGCCCGCTGGCGCGATGCGGCCGCCGCCGCCGAAGCCGCACGCGCCGAAGCCCGCAGCGCCGATGCACGCGTGGCCGAAACGCAAACCGCGATGCAGACCGCCCAGCAAGCCCAGCACAGCGCGGCCGAAGCCCTTGCTGCCGCGCGCGAAGAACTGGCCGACCGGCGCGATGATGCCACCGCACACGGGCATCGCATGGCCGCGCTCACCACCCAACTCGAAGCCGTGGAACAGCGCCTCAAGGATCTTGAGCGCCAGCACCAGCGGCTGGAAGAAGACCGCGGCGATGCCGATCGGCTGACGCGCGATGCCGCCGAAGCGCTCGCCCGGCTTGAACGGGAATTGGCGGATGGCGAAACCGCGCTGACTGGCGATGAAGCCCGCCGCCCGCAAATTGCCGCCGCGCTGGAAGATGCCGATCGCCAGCTGCGTCAGGCCGAAATCGCGCTGGCCAATGCCACGGCCGCACAGGCCGGGGTCGAAGCCGAATGGCGGGTTGCTGACGCCGAACTGGCAGCCGCGCAGCAACGCCTGACCCGGTTGGACGCGGAAGCCCGGCGGCAGGCCGATCTGGCCACCGCTCTTTCAGGCGAAGGCGATCCAGCCGCAGCGCTGGCTGCAGCGGAAACCGCACGCGCCGCGGCCAGCGCGGCCTTGGCCGAAGCGCGCACCGGGCTGGATGCACAGCAGGCCCGCAAAGCGGAATTGCAGGCGGCGCGGGATGCGGCGGGCAGCGCGCTGGCTACAGCCAAGGCCGAATTGGCCGGGGTGGAACGCGAACACGCCGCGCTGGTCCGCGATCGCGATGCCCGGGCCAAACAAGCCAGTGGCAAGCACGGCCTGCCCCTTGCGCTGGATCAGGTTCGCGCCGCACCGGGGTATGAACGCGCGCTGGCGGCGGTGCTGGGCCGCGATGCCAAGGCCCCGCTGGGGAGCGTACCGGTGGACGAAGATGGCCGGTTCTGGACCGGCGCGGAAACTCCGCCGCCAGTCCCAGACAGTCTGGCCCAGCACGTTTCTGCCTGCCCGGCCCAACTGGCCGCGCGGCTGGCGCTGGTCCACTTTGCCGAAGCCGACGATGGCCGGACGCTGGGACCGGGCGAATGGCTGGTCACGCGCGCGGGCCGTATCCGCCGCTGGGATGGGTTTGTAGCCCGCGGCGAAGGTGCGGCTGAAGCCGCCCGGCTCGAAGCTGAAAACCGGCTTGGCGCGCTGGCGGCCGAACTGCCGCCACTGCAAGCCGCCGTAACCGCCGCGGAAACCGCGCAATCCGCGGCGCAGGCCGAACTGGCCGAATTGCAACTGGCGGTAATCGCCTCAGAACGCGGGCTGGCTACGGCAGCCGATGCGGAACGCACTGCGCTGCGCGCCGTCGATCAGGCCGAAGCCGCCAAGGCCCGGCTGGAAACCCGCCGCGCTGAACTGGCCGCCGCAGCCATCGATCTGGCCGATCAGGTGCGGCAGGCCGAAACCGAACGGGCCGCGGCCGAAACCCGGCGCAGCGCCCTGCCCGATCCGGAAGCCGGGCGCGGGCAATTGGCCGCTGCGCAGGCTCGCCACGATGCCGCGCGGCATGGGTTGCAAGCCGCCACCGCCGCGCTGGCCGCACACGATCAGGCGCTGGCCGTGGCGCGCGAACGCACCAATGCCCAGCGCGCCGATATCAAAAGCTGGCAGGCCCGCGCCGGCGATGCGGCGGGGCGGTTGGCGCAGATGACCCACCGTTTTGCCGAAATCGAAGAAGAACGCGCGGTCGTGGCGGCCAAGCCCGCCAGCCTGATCCGCGAAATCGAAGCCGGTGATGCCGTCCGCAACCGGCTTGCCGGGGAACTGGCCGCGGCTGAAGCGCGGGTGACCCAAACCAGCGAAACCGCGCGCTTGGCGGAAACCGGGTTCACACAGGCCAACGAAGCCTTGGCCAGCGCCCGCGAAGCCCGGGCTGGGGCCGCCGCCCGCGCCGAAAACGAAGAAGCCCGCCGCGCCGAAATGGCGGGCATTTCCGGCGAACGGTTCCAATGCCCGCCGCCGCTGCTGCCTGAACGGTTTGCCTTTGCCACCGCGGATGTGGCCGGCGCACCGCACGAATCCGCCGAACATGACAAGCTGCTGGCCGAACGCGAACGGATCGGCCCGGTCAACCTTGTCGCCGCAGAAGAACTGGCCGGGGCGGAGGAACGCCACGGCACCAGCATTGCCGAACAGGCCGAACTGGCCGAAGCCGTCAACCGGCTGCGCGGTTCGATCGGCAACCTCAACCGCGAAGGCCGCGAACGGCTGCGCGCCGCCTTCGAAGCCGTCGATGGCCATTTCCGTCGGCTGTTCACCCGCCTGTTCGAAGGCGGGCAAGCCCATCTGGCGCTGGTCGATTCGGATGATCCATTGGAAGCCGGGCTGGAAATCTATGCCCAGCCACCAGGCAAGCGGCTGCAATCGCTGACCCTGCTTTCAGGCGGGGAGCAGGCGCTGACCGCAGTGGCGCTGATCTTCGCGCTGTTTCTGACCAACCCCGCACCTATCTGCGTGCTCGATGAAGTCGATGCCCCGCTGGACGATGCCAATATCGAACGGTTCTGCGATTTGCTGGAAGCCATGACGCAGGAAACCGATACCCGTTACCTGATCGTCACCCACAACGCCGTGACGATGAGCCGGATGCACCGCCTGTTCGGCGTCACAATGGTCGAACGCGGGGTCAGCCGGCTGGTCAGCGTCGATCTGGGCGCGGCGGAAAAACTGCTCGCCGCAGAATAGGTGATCAAGCCAGTACGAACCGGGGGCCGGTGGCGCCGCCCACGCCAGCACGATCGTCCTTGTTGTAGAGCCGGCAGCGATCGAGGCTCAGGCACCCACAGCCAATGCATTCATCCAGCTTGGCCCGCGTGCGAGAAAGCAGCGCCATGCGCGCATCAACTTGCGCGCGCATCGAACGGCTAAGCTTTTGCCAATCGGCCAGCGTTGGCGTGCGGCCGTGCGGCAGGTTGGCCAGTTCGCATTCGATCTCGTCCAACCCCAGCCCGAGCTTCTGCGCGATCAGGATAAAACTGAGCCGGCGAATATCCGAACGCAAAAAGCGGCGCTGGTTCCCGGCCGTGCGGAGCGACTGGATCAAGCCCTTGTCTTCGTAAAACCGGATGGCCGAAACCGCGAGGCCGGTGCGCCGCGCCAATTCGCCGATCGGCAGAACATCGTTACGATCCATCAGCAAGCGATCCCGCGTCGAAAATCGAGGACCTCAAGCTAACTTCAGGTATGGACACCCTCAAGCAAAATAATCAAAGCATAAATTAACAATATGATTTTATTTAAATGTTTTGGAGATTAGCGTATTAAAATTGCCTAAGAATGCGGCGATTGATGCGGCGGGCCATTGCGTGCGCAGCCGCTGCGGGTGGCGGCACCCAGCCGCAAACTGGCGCGATAGGGATACCGAAAATCGGATACCCCATCGTGGCACGCCCCCACCTCAACCCTCAGTTCAAGATGCTGCCCCTGCATTTGCGCGGTCCACGTAACCCCGCTGCGATCGGCCACCCGCCGCGCCGGAGCACTGCTCCCCAGCAGGTTATCCGGCGTGGCATAAGTCACTTCGCCGGGGCTGATTTCAAGCGACCAGAACGGTTCAGTGCCAATCGCCACCAGCCGGCGTTCATCGATCGATCCGGACTGGCAACTTGGCAACAGCAGCAAGGCCCCTGCCACCCACTTACGCATTCCCAACCACCCAGCACGCCAGCGCCAGCAGCAACCCGGCCTGCCGATTGGAACGGAACCGCGCCAGCGCGTTACCGGCATCATCGGGATCCAGCGTCAGCGCCTGCCAGCCAAGGTGCAGCATGACCGGTGCCAGCGCCAGTAAGGCCACCCAATCCGGCCGCAGCAACCACACCGCCAGCGCCCAACTGGCCACGGCACCAGCATAGAAAGCCGCAACCCCGGCTTGCACGTGCCGGCCCAGCGTCAACGCGGACGAACCGATCCCTACCAGCGCATCATCCTCGCGGTCCTGACAGGCGTAGATCGTGTCATAGCCGATGCACCACAGCACCGCCCCGGCATAGAGCGCGGCCAGTACATCGAGCCGATCGGATCGTAGCGCGATCCACCCCACTGGCGCGCCCCACGTGAACACCAGCCCCAGCCAGCCTTGCGGAAACCCGGTCAGGCGCTTCATGAACGGATAAGCCGCGACCAGCGCAAGGCTGCCCAGCGCCACCACTTGCGCCATCGGGCGCAACTGCACCAGCACCGCCAGCCCGACCAGGCACAGCGCCCCCAGCCATGCCCACGCCGCGCGTTTGCTGACAGCCCCGCTGGCCACCGGCCGCGCCGCCGTGCGCGCCACTTGCCGGTCCAGATCGGCATCGACGATATCGTTATAAACGCAGCCCGCCCCGCGCATGGCGATCGAACCGACCAGCAACCAGCCGAGCAAATCCCACCGCGCCGCACCGCCAGCCAGCAGCACGCCCCATGCGCCGGGCCAGAACAGCAGCCACCACCCAATCGGGCGATCAAACCGCGCGAGCAGCGCATAATCACGCAGCGGCTGCGGCAACCGGGCCACCAACCCGCGGTGCTGGGTATCGGGCACAATTTCTGGCGCGGCGATCGGCATCATGGGGCTTGTTCCATCGTTCGGCTGCGCCCGATGCGCACCCGCCAAATGCCGATACCCACTAATGAAATACAGGGCCAGCGCTACGGATGATTAACCATCTCGCGTTACACTTTTGCCATGACGCGCTTCATTTCGATTTCGGCCTGCCGAGCTGCCTGCTTTGCCGCGCTTAGCCTTGCTGTGATCCCCCAAGCCGCGTGGGCCGATGCGCCGCATGATATCAAGACCAACCAACGCCTGTGGCTGGACGGGCTGGATGTCAGCGGCACCGATGTGGGCAATGGGGGCGGCACCAATCCGACCAACGGGGCGCAGGTAACGGCGTGGAAGGATAAAAGCGGTAATGGGTTAATCGCGGGTGACGCCACGCATTATGTCGGAGGTGCGCGCCGTTATCCAACCTATTCCACCAATACAGGTATTGTATTTAATAATGGCGCGATATTGGAAATTCCTGTTGGCCCCTATGGCAATGGTACTGTCGTCACAGATAGCGAAATTTTCACAGTCCACAGTACGCGCGTGGCAAAAAATTCATTTCTTTTATTTTTATACACTAATGGGGACTATTATAATAGAATTAGCTTTAGTCCCGAAGAGCTAAATGGAAGTGTAATATGGGATCATGGTTCACCATTGAATCCTGGCAGGCTTACTGCTTCGTTTAATGGAACGCATAATCAACTTTATGTGTACACTTTGGGTTCCAGCGTAAACGGCCCAGAGACGATTGTACGTGATGGCGCCTTGCTGGCTAGCGCAAGCGCATCGGCAAGCCATACCCAAATTTCAAGCAACCATTTTTATCTGGGCGGTGGTGGTGGCTCGGAGACTTTTTTTGACGGCACTCTATCCGAAGTGCTCATCTATTCACGCCGCCTCAACACTGCGGAAAAGAATGTCGTCCAATCCTATCTTTCAGCCAAATATGCCAACCCCGGCGGGGTGGGATCGGCCAACCGCTACACCAACACGGCGGGCTACCAATATCATGTCGGGGGGATCGGGCAGGAGAGCGACGGGTCGCTGATCACTGGCACATCCGCCGGGTTGACGATCGCCAACAGCACCTTTCTGGCCAATGGCAATTATGTGCTGGCGGGGTTGCCAGCCTTGTCGCCCGCCACCGGTAGCACCGCCAGCGATGTGCCGAGCGGCTATCAAGCGCGTTCGCAGCGGGTCTGGTATCTTAACCGCACTGGCACCGGGACCGGCGCGATCACCTTGACGTTCAAACTAACCGATCTGGGCGTAACCGCCACTAGCGGCCAAAAGCTGGCGCTGCTTTCGCGCAGCGGCACCAGCGGGGGGTTCACGGCGTTGGCGACAACCAGCTACGGCGGCAGCGGAACCATTGCCTTCACACTCAGTGATCCGCAAAACGGGTATTACGCCCTGGCGCTCAGCCCAGCGGCGGTGACCACTGCCAGCGTTACCACCAGCGTCCAATCCGATGGGGTTAATACCACCAACCCGAAGGCCATCCCCAACGCCCTGATCAAAGCCAGCGCAACCGTGACCAACACCGGCCCCGGGACTGCCGATGCCAATTCGACCGTGTTTTCCTTTGCCATTCCGGCCAACACCAAGTTCTATCTGGGCGATATCGGCACCGTGGGGGGCGGCCCGGTCAACTTCACCCAAGGCACGACCACATCGGGGCTGACATATACCTATACGTCGCTGACCAGCACCACCGATGGCCTCGATTTTTCGAGCGATGCCGGCACCAGCTGGACCTATAGCCCCACGGCAGACGCCCAATCGGGGGATGCCGCGATCACCAACGTCCGCGTCAGGCCCAGTGGTACCTTCAACACCGGCACCTCGCCCAATTTTCCTTCGTTTACGATCACCTATGGCCTGCTGGTGAAATAGCCGCCGGGTGATGCTGGCGCTCTGCCCGTGGGCAGCGTAGAGGGGGGCCATGCCCGCTACGCCCGCATGGCCGCCCAAAAGCGCCCCCCGCCTGTTCGTTTCATCGGTACTAAGCGCCGGTAGTGCCATTTCGATCGATGGCCCACAGGCGCATTATCTGGCGCGGGTGATGCGGGTGGCCCCCGGCGATGCGGTGATCCTGTGCGATGATCAGACCGGCGAATGGCTCGCCCGGGTATCCGCTGCCGGCAAGCGCGACGTGGCACTGACCGTGGAGGCGCAGTTGCGCCCGCGCGAAACGGGGTCGGATTTCACGCTCTGTGCGGCGCTGCTCAAGAAAGACCGGTTCGATCTGGTGCTCGAAAAGGCTTGTGAGCTGGGGGTGCGGCGGATCCAGCCAGTGCTGACCCGGCGCTGCGTGGCGGATAAGCTCAACCTTGAACGCGCCCGCGCGGTGTTGATCGAAGCCGCCGAACAATGCGCCCGCACCGCGCTGCCCGAACTGGCCGAGCCGGTAAAGCTCGACACGCTGCTGCGCGGGTGGGACGCGGGCCGCGCGCTGTTCTTTGCCGATGAAACCGGCGGCGATCCGGCGCGCGCCGCCTTTGCCGCCCATGGCGGACCGGCGGCACTGCTGATCGGCCCGGAAGGCGGGTTCGATGCGGCAGAGCGCGATGCGGTGCGCGCGCTGGCCCAAACCCACGCGATCACGCTCGGCCCGCGCATTCTGCGCGGCGAAACCGCCGCAATCGCCGCCACCGCGCTGTGGATGGGGGTTGCGGGCGATTGGTAATTTAATGCTGGCGCAACAATCGCCAGCCACCTATTCCCGCGGCATGAGCACCAGACAGGTTTCAGATCGCAACGATCCCGTGATCGAAAGCCGCGACCAATTGATCGCGCCGATGATCAAGGGGGAAAAGCCCCGCGCGCAGTGGCGGATTGGCACCGAGCACGAAAAGCAGGTCTTTTCGCGGGTGGATCATCACGCCCCGTCGTATGACGAACCCGGCGGGATCCGCGATCTGCTGCTGGCCCTGAAAGATTTCGGCTGGACCGAAATCGAAGAAGGCGGCCACGTGATTGCGATGGGCGGTGCCGATGGCACGGTCAGCCTCGAACCGGCGGGGCAACTGGAGCTTTCGGGCGCGCCGCTGGAAACGCTGCACCAGACGTGCGATGAAACCAACCGCCATCTCGATCAGGTCCGCGCGATCGGGGAACGGTTTGGCCTTGGTTTCATGGGTCTTGGCATGTGGCCAGACAAGCGCCGCGAAGACCTGCCGATCATGCCCAAGGGCCGCTATGCCATCATGCTGCGGCATATGCCGCGGGTCGGCACGATGGGCCTCGACATGATGCTGCGGACCTGCACCGTGCAGGTGAACCTCGATTACAGCAGCGAAGCCGACATGGCGCAAAAGTTTCGCACCAGCCTGGCGCTGCAACCGCTGGCCACCGCGCTGTTCGCCAATTCGCCGTTTACCGAATGCAAGCCCAATGGCTTCCTCTCGTATCGCAGCCATATCTGGTCGGATACCGATCCGGCGCGCACCGGGATGTTGCCGTTCGTGTTCGAAGACGGGTTCGGTTACGATCGCTATGTCGAATACATGCTCGACGTGCCGATGTATTTCGTGTTCCGCGATGGCAAATATATCGATGCGGCGGGACAAAGCTTCCGCGATTTTATGAAGGGCCAATTGCCGGCGCTGCCGGGCGAACTGCCCACCGAAACCGATTGGCAGGATCACCTGTCCACCGCTTTCCCCGAAGTGCGCCTGAAAAGCTTCCTCGAAATGCGCGGGGCCGATGGCGGGCCGTGGAACCGGATCTGCGCGCTGCCGGCGTTCTGGGTTGGCCTGCTTTACGATCAGGGCGCGCTCGATGCGGCATGGGATCTGGTCAAAGGCTGGGACATGGCCGGGCGCGAGGCGCTGCGCTCCGCCGTACCCAAGCTGGGCCTCGATGCCCCGCTGCCGGGCGGCGGCACGCTGAAGGACATTGCCGCCGAAGTGGTGGCCATTGCCCGCAGCGGGCTGGCGGCGCGCGGCAAGCTGAACCGCATCGGCGAAAACGAAACCGGGTTTCTGGCCCCGCTCGAAGAAATCGTGCGTTCGGGCAAAGTGCCGGCGCAACGCTTGCTCGACAAGTTCAATGGCGAATGGGGTGGCGACATCTCGCGCATTTACGAAGAGGCAATGTGATGGCGGTGCTGGTCGTCGGACAATTTCGCATTCCGGCCCAGCGGATGGACGAAGCCCGTCCGCTGATGTGCAAGGTGATGCTGGCCACCCGCGCCGAAGCCGGGTGCATCGAATACAACTATGCCGAAGACGTGCTAGATCCGGGCCTGATCCGGGTCAGCGAAGTCTGGGAATCGCGTGCGCACCTCGATGCACATTTCCGCACCCCGCACATGGCGGTCTGGGCCGAAGAACGTGCCGGGCTGGGGCTGACCGGGCGGGACATCAAGGTGTACGCAGCCGACGCCGGCACGCCGGTTTAACCCCGGCGCAGCTGGCGCCAACCGCGCTTAACGACCGGCCGTGCTTAACGAAACGCGCTGATCCGGCCGCCGTCATCCAGAATATACAGCACGCCGCCCGCCACCACCGGCGCCAGCGTGATCGACGTTTTGAGATCAGCCACGGCTTGTGGCTGACCGTCCGCCACGCTGGCCGATTGCACTTGCCCGCGCGAATTGACGAACCACAACCGTTCCCCTGCCAGCACCGGGCCGGACCAGAAGATCGGGTTCTTCTTCTTTTTCGCGTTCTCGAACCGCGGCAACTGGGTCATCCAGCGAACATGGCCGTTGGACCGGGCGATGCACAGCAGCTTGGCATCGTCGGTCAGCGTAAAGATCCAGTCACCCGCCACCGCCGGGGTGGAAATCCCCGCGAGGTTCAGTTCCCAGATCCGCTGCCCGGTAACCAGTTCGTAAGCGGCCATGCGCCCGCCCTGCCCCAGCGCAAACACCCGGCCGCGATCGATGATCGGATCCGCATCGATATCGGTCAGCACGCCCACCGTGGTGGCCAGCGACGTCCGCGCCAACGCATCATTCCACAATTGCCGTCCGTTTTCATACCGATAGGCCACCAGTTCACCGGTCGAAAAACCGGCAATCACCGTGCCTTGGCCGGCCGCTGGCGCAGCCACGCCGAACACCCCGGCCTGCCCAGCCGCAGCGGTCTGATGCCACAACTGGGCTCCATCGGCGGCATCGAGCGAGAAGATCTGGTTGTCCTGCGTCATCACGAACACCGCGTTGAACGCAATCGTGGGCGAACCGCGCAGCGGCCCGGCCGGCTTGACCTTCCAGACCTGCTTGCCGTTGGTGGCATCGAGCACCGCAACTTCACCGATCCCGGTGGTCACGTAAACGCGGCCATCGGCATAGGCCACCCCGCCGCCATAGACCGACGACGATCCATCGCCCTTGATTTCGAAACTGCTGGTCCAGCGCGGTGCGCCGGTGGCTGCATCGAACGCGTGAACAACGCCTTGCGTATCCATCGCGAACAGTTGCCCGCCGCCCACCACCGGGGATGCAGCCAATCGCTGGGTCTTGGACGAACCGGCGATCTTCACGCTCCACGCGCGCTGGGGATTGGCCCCGATGGCCAGGTTGCCATATGCCTTGCCGGGCGTACCGCCGGCTTGCGGCCAATCGGCATTGGCGGTTGCGGCGGGAACGGCCACCGCCGTGTTCGCCAGATCAGGATCGACCTTGGCCCCGGTTTCGACCCGCGAAAGGATCGCAACGCGGTTGCCCAACGTTGGCGTAGCAGGCTTGCCCTTGCCGCCAAAAGCACCGCAGCCCGACAGGCCCAAGCCCAAGACAAGCGCCAGCGCCAGCGGAGCGGCGGCACGGCGGGAAAACGAAGTCGCAGGCATCAAGTGGTCCTTACTGCTTGGCAGGGGTGGCGGCTGGCTGAGCCGCGGCCGTTACGGGGGCCGGAGCGCCTGCGGCATTTGCCGCGGCCTCGATCTGGGCCATATCGACCCCGGCATCATAGCCCAATTGGCCAGCCAACTGGCGCGCACGGGCGCGGATCGTCTTGGGCACCTGATCGTTCTTGCCGATTGCAGCAAGCAGCGACCCAGCCTGATCGGGCTGGTTAAGCTTGAGGTAGGCCAGCGCGGTCAATTCGCCGGCGCTGCCGAACCACGGGTTGCCGGGGATCGCCAGCGGCTTGAGCTTGGCCACAACGTCTGCCGGGGCCAGCTTGTCAAAATCAAGCGTGACTGAACGCAGCAGCGCCATGTCCCGGAAGGGCTGCGGCGCGGCGGCATCGGCGGCCAGCGCGGCAAATTCCTTGGCTGCCTGATCGCCCTTGCCCTGTTGCTGCAGGATCGCGGCGTGCAGCAGGGTGGCATTGGCGCGGCTGCCCGCAGCCCCATCCCGCATCAACGGTTCAAGATCCCGCGCGGCCGCATCGGCGGCAAGCCCGCCCGAACCCAAGCGATCCAGCGCAAGGATTGTGCGTTCCGACAATTCGGCCGCCGCCTGATTGCGGCTGTGATCGTAATAGAGATAGCCCGCCAGCCCGAGCAGGCCGGCAATGATTACCCCGGCCAACGGTTTGCCATACCGTTGCCCCAGCCGCAGCAGATCGTCCTGCCGCAGCGCATCGTCAACTTCCCGCAGAAAACCGTCTTGCGCTGCCGCATCGCGATCAGCGCCATTGTTCGAAGAATTAAGGGCCAAGATCGATGCCTTCTGCGCGCAAATTAAACTGGTGCCGGGGTGTTTAACGAATGGCCCGGCCTTTTCAACGCCTGTCT
>JBDKLL010000044.1:0-14710 GCA_039795595.1 Pseudomonadota bacterium | reverse complement strand
GCGTTTCCGCAACCGGGGTTGCCGTTTCCGCATCAGCCAGCGCTGCGTCCACTTCGGCCATTGTCGGCTCGTCCCCGTTCCTGAAATCCACTTGCTGCCCCCGTCAGTTCAAACCATGCGTGCGGACCCGATGTTCCGCATTCGTTCGAATCGGCGGGCGTCTGGCCCATCCTATCAAACTGTGGGGGCGGAACGAGGAAAACTTATCCCCACGCCGTCCCCAGCCCGATGTGTTCGGGGCCTTGCCAAGACCTGAATCCGCCTTCGTTGCGCTGTCCAGCGCCGCTTTGGCTGAATCTAGGTCTTGAGGTCCCCGGTGTGTCGAGCACACTATCCATAGTGCCTTAACCGGGATTCTGCGCAAGAGGGTAAATGTTCGTTAACCCTCTGCACGGCCTTTGGTGCGGGCCGATCTGAGTGATCCTGACGAGCCAAGGCGCGGAAATCCGCGCGGCACGCACCGGCCCCGGATGCAAACCGAAACTGTGAAAAAATTTTGTCGGGGGGCAGTGCCTCAACCACGTTGACAACGATAGAATCGGCGGCGGCAATTTTGTTGCTGGGGGTGATAGGAAATACTACCTAAATCGCCCAACCTGCTATTTCTTTGCAGGTGCGCGCGCAGGTTGACACGGGCGGGTTACTCGGTCGGTTGTCGCCGGACATGAAAGGGTACGCGGGATGCTGAATGTGATCGGAGCACTGATCAGCGGATTGTTGATCGGCTGGGTGGCGCAGGTGCTCTATCCGGGGCCGGTGTCGATGGGGTTGGGGATGACGATCCTGCTGGGCATCGGCGGCTCGCTGCTGGCCAGCACCCTGGCCGGGCGCGTCCGGTATGATGGCGGGATCAATCGGGCGGGCTGTCTGGCTTCGATCGTTGGCGCGATGGCGCTGATCTTCATCGGGCGGCACTTGTTCTGATCGTTTTGCGGCTGGAACGCGCTGCAAATGCGGTGAACCGGCGGGTGATGATGGCGTGATCCGAGCAGCGTTCAGGCGCGGTTTTCGATCGGGTGAGTAAGGCATGACACGCGGCCGCCCCAAATCGCGGCCGGTTGTTGAAGGAGCCGATCACGATGCAACGCACATTCGCCCCGGTAATCAGCGCCACATTTGGCGCGCTTCTGGCACTATCTGGCCCCGTGCTGGCCGCCCCGCCTCCGGGTGTGGGCGGTGGGCCTCCGGGTGGCTTTCCTGGCGGCGCGGGTGGGGGCTTTCCCGGCCGGGGTGCCAGCAGCATGAACACGCCGTGGGGCGCTGATCGTTCTGAGCCGACCCTGCCGACCCAGCAGTCACCGCGCGGTGGCAGCATGGCGCACAGCCCATCCAGCGTGCTGCAGGATAATCCGCGCGCCGCCAGCGCACTGGGCAATGCTTTGGCCAAAAGTGGCGTTGGCTTGCCGGCGGGCGGGTTGCAAGCGGCCTGTGCCGGGTTTGGCAACCTGGGCAATTGCGTGGCGGCGCTGCACGTTGCCAAGAATCTTGCGCTTCCGGGCGGGTTCGATGCGCTCAAGCATGTGATGACCACGGGCGACAAGCTGCCGCTGGGCCGGGCGATCACCCAGCTTGATCCGCATGCAGACGCATCGCCGGCCGAAGCGAGTGCGCGCAAACAGGCGCGCGCCGATTTGCGCCAAGCGGATGCCGCCAGCGACGGCGATTGATCACCTAGCGGGCGTGCGCGGCGATTGCTGCGGCGATTTGCGCGGTCAATTCGGTTGGCAGGTCGTGGCCCATCCCCGGGATGGTGTGCAGGCGCGCGCCGGTGATGCTGGCGGCGGTGTCCTGCCCGCCAGCAACCGGCACCAGCGGGTCATCTTCGCCGTGGATCACCAGCGTGGGCGCGGTGATCGCCTGCAACCGCGCGCGCCGGTCCCCATCGGCGACAATTGCGGCGAATTGGCGGGCCAGCCCCTGCGGATAAAAGCTGCGCTGGATGTCGCGGGCGATCCGCGCGCGCAAATCTGCTTCGGGTGCGGGGTAGGCCGGGCTGCCGATGGCGCGGGCCGTTTGCACGCCGAAATCGATCAGCGTTTCAAGTTCGCCATTGGCCGGTCGGCCCAGCAGCGCGGCCATGGCTTCGGGCCGGGCGGGGGGCAGTGCGGGGTTGCCGGTGCTGGAGAAGATCGAGGTTAGCGTCAGCACTTTGTCCGGATGATTGGCCGCCACCAGTTGCGCGATCATCCCGCCCATCGATCCGCCAACCACATGGGCGCTGGTAATCCCGAGCGCATCGAGCAACCTGGCGGCATCGGCGGCCATATCGGTAAGGGTGTAGGGTACGGATGGGGTTTGCCCGTTCATCAGGGCGGCAACGATCGCCGGGATTTCCGGCACCGGGGCGGCATCGAACTTGGTCGAGAGGCCGATGTCGCGGTTGTCATACCGGATCACGTGGTAGCCATGGCCCACCAGCGCATCGACCAGTTCCATCGGCCACAGCGTCAACTGTGCGCCAAGCCCCATGATCAGCAGCAATGGCGGTGCGGCAGGATCGCCATAACGCTCTACTTCCAGCGTGATCCCATTGGCCGTGATTTGCGCCATTGTGCTTCCCTCCAAACCCCAGTTTGGAATGAGCCTAACCAGCAAGTGCGAAAGTGCAACCTTTCCCGGCCATCACGCGATCGCGTGATGCATAGCGGATCAGGGAACCAGCACGGTATCACGCGGTTGCGGCACCGATTGCGGGTAATCCAGCGTATAGTGCAACCCACGGCTTTCGTGGCGGGCCAGCGCCGAACGGACGATCAGTTCGGCGCATTGCAGCAAGTTGCGCAGTTCGATCAGGTCGGTCGAAACGCGGAAGTGGCCGTAATAATCGCCGATCTCGTCGGTCAGCAGCTTGATCCGGTGGGCGGCGCGTTCCAGCCGCTTGGTGGTGCGGACAATCCCGACATAGTTCCACATGAACCGCCGGATTTCGGTCCAGTTCTGCTTGATCACCACTTCTTCGTCGGAATCGGTCACGCGGCTTTCGTCCCACCCGCGCACCGTGGGCGGTGCAGCAAACTGGTCCCAATGGGCAAGAATATCGGCCGCTGCCGCTTCACCGAAGACGAAGCATTCAAGCAGCGAATTGGACGCCAGGCGATTGGCCCCGTGGAGGCCGCTTTCGGTGCATTCGCCCGCCGCATATAGCCCCGGCAAGTCGGTCCGCCCGGCCAGATCGATGATGATCCCGCCGCAGGTGTAATGTTGCGCCGGGACCACCGGGATCGGCTGGGTGGTCATATCAATGCCAAGCCCCAGCAACTTGTCATGGATGTTGGGGAAATGCCCGGTCACGAAATCGGCCGGCATATGGCTGATATCAAGATGGACGTAATCAAGGCCATCGCGCTTGATTTCGGAATCGATCGCGCGGGCCACGACATCGCGCGGGGCCAGTTCCAGCCGATCATCGTAATCGGCCATGAACCGCCGCCCGGACTTGGGATTGATCAGCCGCCCGCCTTCGCCGCGCACGGCTTCGGTGATCAGGAAGTTCTTGACCGCGAGGCTGTAGAGGCAGGTCGGGTGGAACTGCATCATTTCCATGTTGCCTACCCGCGCGCCGGCGCGCCAGGCCATGGCGATGCCATCGCCGGTGGCACCCCGCGGCGCGGTGGAAAATTGATAGACCCTGCCGGCTCCGCCAGTGGCAAGGATCGTGGCGCGGGCGGTGTGGGCTTCGACCTTGCCGGTCTGTTCGTTCAGCGCATAGACGCCCCAGACCCGGCCCGAACCCGAATAGCGTTCTTCGTGCCGGCCGGTGATCAGATCGACGCAGGCCCGGCCCGGCAGCAGGGTGATGTTGGGGTGGTCCTGTGCGGCTTTGAGCAGGGCTGATTGCACCGCCCAACCGGTGGCATCGGCCACGTGCACGATCCGGCGATGCGAATGGCCGCCTTCGCGGGTGAGGTGCAAGTGTTCGCCATCGGTGTTGAACGGCACCCCCAACTGGACCAGCCGATCGATCGCATGGGGCGCGCGTTCGATCACGAATTCGACGGTTTCGATCCGGTTGAGCCCGGCCCCGGCGATCATCGTATCGCGGATATGGTCTTCAAAAGTATCGCCCGCATCCAGCACCGCGGCGATCCCGCCTTGCGCCCATGCGGTAGACCCGCCGGTCAAATCCCCTTTGGCCAGCACCAGCACCTTGACCCGTTCGGCCAGTGCCAGCGCCGCCGTCAGCCCGGCTGCGCCGGAGCCGACAACGATTACGTCATGGGTCACGCCGCGGCCTGGCTGGTCAGGGTCACGAACACGTCTTCAAGGTCGGCCTCGCGGGTGGTTACGTCGACGATCGCCAGCCCTTGTGCCTGAATTTGCCCCAGCACTTCGCCGGCGTTGGTGCGATCTTTGTCATACGTGACTTCGAGCGTGCGTTCGCCGGTCTGTTCGCACTTCAGGAAAGCGGGATGGCTGGGCAGCGCCGCCAAGTCCTGATCGAGGGTTAGCACCACGATCTTTTCACGCGCCATTTCCACCAGTTCGCGGGTGGGCTTGTTGGCGATCAACTGGCCGTGGTTGATGATCGCGATCCGATCACACAGCTGTTCGGCTTCTTCGAGATAGTGCGTGGTGAGCACCACGGTAACGCCACCGGCGTTAAGTTCGCTGACCAGTTCCCACAACTGGCGGCGCAGTTCCACATCGACCCCGGCGGTTGGTTCATCGAGCACGATCACCGGCGGGGTATGGACCAGCGCCTTGGCGATCAGCAGCCGGCGTTTCATCCCGCCGGACAGCGTGCGGGCATAAGCATTGGCTTTGTCCGAAAGATGCACTTCGGCCAGCAGTTCAAGGCTGCGCCGGGCCGCCTTGGGCACGCCATAAAGCCCAGCCTGATTTTCCAGCACTTCGAACGGGGTGAAGAACGGATCGAACACGATTTCCTGCGGAACGATGCCGATCGAACGCTTGGCGTTGCGGCTGTCCTGATCGATGTCGAAGCCCCAGATTTCGGCGCTGCCGCTGGATTTCATCACCAGTCCGGCAAGGATATTGATCAGGGTCGATTTGCCTGCGCCATTGGGGCCGAGCAAGCCGAAGATCTGCCCTTGGGGAACGTCGAAGCTGACCCCGCCCAGCGCCAGTTTGCCCGGCCCATTGCCGGCAGGGGCATAACGCTTGACCAGATCACGGATGCGAATAGCTGCGGGGGTATCCATGGTGCTACGCTTTGCGGCAGGATCGCGCGGGCGTAAAGCCCTGCCGTGCGATCCCGCTTTGCTACCACGGCGTTAACCATGTTTTGCCAATCCGCCTTCATTGCCGCATCGCTATGCGGGCGCATGGTCCGTGGGGTTACGCATTGCAGTGCCACCTTTGCCGCGCTTGCGCTGGCGGGCATTGCCGCGTTTCCGGGAACCGCCCGTGCCGAAACCGCGCGGGCTGTGGCCACGGCGCAGGCCACGGTGGTGGCTCCACTGGCATTGGTCAAAGTTCAGGATTTGCGGTTTGGGCGGATCGTGGCCCGGGCCACCGCAGGCACCATCACGGTCAATGAAAACACCGGGCAATGCGTGGTGGGCGGCGCGATCAAGGACACCGGAACCTGTCAGTTCGCATCGTTTTCGGGGATGGGCAGCAAAAACCTGAGCGCGCACATTTCGATCAGTGCGCAGAGCAACCTGACCGGGCCGGGGCAGGCGATGGTGCTGGATACTATCGCCATTGGCACCAATGCCACCCTTGCGTTGACGGGGGGATCAAACGGCAAGGGCGGCGGTGCGCCGCGCTATGCGATTACCAGTGCCAGTGGGATTTTCCTGCTGACGGTTGGTGGCCGACTTACCGTCAATGCCAATCAGGCCCCCGGGGCTTACACCGGGTCAATCAGCGTCACGGTGCAATATCAGTAGGCCGATCAGCAGGCTGGAAATCGTTCGTCGGCACTGCTAGGAGCCACTGCCATGAGCACGCATCAGCCCGAAACCGTCCTGACCGCTTCCACCCGCGTTTCCTGTGATGGCGCGTCCGATATTTCGGCCAAGGGCAGCGTGGCAGCGGCGCTCGGCCACCCGCGGGTATGGTTGGAAATCGATGAGCGCGGCTATGTCGATTGTGGCTATTGCGACAAGCGTTTCGTGCTGAAGGGCGGCCCGGCGGATACTGCGGCGGCCTAATCGCGGCAACGGTCTGGCGCTTCGTGGCGTAGCCCCTATATTCGGGGAATGACCACACCCGATCCGCGTTCGTTACTCTATCGCCAGCTTGATCCCGCCGCCGCGCAGGCGCTGGCGCGGGCAACGCTATCGAATTGCGATGATGGCGAACTCTATCTGCAGTTCATCGCTTCGGAAACCTTTGCGTTTGATGACGGCCGGCTGAAAACCGCGGATTATTCGCGCGATGCCGGGTTTGGGCTGCGCGGCCTTGCGGGGGAAATGACCGGCTTTGCCCACGCCAACGAAATCAGCGAAGCCGCGATCCGCCGGGCCGGGGAAACGCTGCAACTGCTGGATCCGGCCAAGGGCCAGCCCGCCCCGCCGCCGCGGCAGAGCAATCGCCACCTTTATACCGAAGCCTCGCCGCTCGATCTGGTGCCGTTTGCCCAGAAGGTGAAGCTGCTGGAAACGATCGACGCCGCGGCGCGCGCGCGCGATCCGCGGGTGGTGCAAGTTTCGGCCAGCCTTGCGGCCAGTTGGTCGGTGATTGAAATCGTGCGGGCCGATGGGTTTGTTGGCCACGATGTGCGCCCGCTGGTGCGGCTGAATGTTTCGATCGTGGCGGAACAGAACGGCCGGCGTGAAACCGGCAGCTTCGGGATCGGCGGGCGGCGGTTGTATGATGATCTGTTCGCCCCCGAAACGTGGAACCGCGCGATCGACCATGCGCTGGCGCAGGCCTTGACGAACCTTGAAAGCGTGGCTGCGCCGGCCGGTGAAATGACCGTGCTGCTTGGCCCCGGCTGGCCCGGCGTGCTGCTGCACGAAGCGGTTGGTCACGGGCTGGAAGGGGATTTTAACCGCAAGGGCACTTCGGCATTTTCGGGCCGGATCGGCGAGCGTGTTGGCGCCCCCGGGGTGACCGTGGTGGACGATGGTTCGCTGTCTTCCCCGCTTGGCGGGGGGCGGCGGGGTTCGCTGTCGATCGATGATGAAGGCACGCCAACCGGTGAAACCGTGCTGATCGAAGACGGGATCCTGAAAGGCTATATGCAGGACCGGCTCAACGCGCGGTTGATGGGCGTGGTGCCCACCGGCAACGGCCGCCGTGAATCCTATGCCCATGCGCCGATGCCGCGGATGACCAACACGTTCATGCAGGCCGGCAACGATGATCCGGGCGAACTGCTCAGCCGGGTCAAGAACGGGATTTTCGCCAAGAGCTTTGGCGGCGGGCAAGTCGATATCGTCTCGGGCAAGTTCGTGTTTTCCTGCACCGAAGCCTACAAGATCGAAAACGGCAAGCTGGGTGCGCCGATCAAGGGGGCGACGCTGATCGGCGATGGGCCAACCGTGCTGACCCGCGTAACCGGGATCGGCAACGATATGGCGCTGGATGAAGGTGTGGGGATCTGCGGCAAGGGCGGGCAAAGTGTACCTGCCGGGGTGGGCCAGCCGACCTTGCTGGTCGAAGGGTTGACCGTGGGTGGAACGGCTTAAGCTTCATCCGCGGTTCAGGATCGTGGCGTAAGCTGGGGCCAGAAAAAACTTTAAGGAACAAGATCATGCTCAAGATTGCACTGGCCTGCGCGGCGGGCGGATTGATCCTCGCGGCGGCCCCGGCCGAAGCCCGCACCAAGCAGACCCCGCAGCAGCAACTTGATAAATTGCTGGCCGGGCGCGAAGCGGGCAAGCCTGTCGATTGCATCAGCTTGGCTGACACCCGGGACATGGTGGTGATCGACAAGACGGCGATTGTCTATCGCGGGGGCAGCGTGGTTTACGTCAATCGGCCCAAGAATCCGGAACACTTGCGTTCGGATGACATCTTGGTGACCCACCCCACCGGCAGCCAGTTCTGCAGCCTCGACATCGTCGAAACGGTCGATCGGACCGGGCATTTCAGCACCGGGTTCATCAGCTTGGATTCCTTCGTCCCGTACCGGCGGATCGCGAAGGCGAATTAACCGCCGCCAGCGGCGGGTTGACTCTCCCTTGGGTGAATTTAGGGTCATCACCCTAAACAAAGGTTCCGGACCAGGAATCGGGAGAGAACGCCATGGCCACAGCCGCCACGCTGGATCGGGGCATTGCGCCGATTGATGTTAGCCGCGCCGAACTGTACAGCGAAGATCGCTGGCAGGAACCCTTTCGCCAGCTGCGCGCCGCCGCGCCGATCCAGTATGTCCCGGATTCAAAGTTTGGCCCGTATTGGTCGATCAGCACTTACAAGCCGATCGTCCATGTCGAAGCATTGCCGCGGATCTTTTCTTCCAGCTGGCAATATGGCGGCATTTCGATCGCGTTCGATGTCGATCGCTTGCTCGAACACGAAGTTCGCCAGCCGATGTTCATCGCGATGGACCCGCCCGATCACACCGCCCAACGCCGCACCGTGGCCCCTTCGTTCGGCCCCAGTGAAGTTGCAGCGATGCAGGCTGAAGTGCGGCAACGGACCGGCGAACTGCTGGATAGTTTGCCGCTCGACACGCCATTCGATTGGGTACAGCGGGTTTCGATCGAACTGACCACCGGGATGCTGGCCCGGCTGTTCGATTTTCCTTGGGAAGAGCGCGCCAAGTTGACCCATTGGTCTGACGTTGGCGGGGATGTGGAATTGATCCGCGCGCCCGGCGGGATGCTTGAACGCAATGCCAAGCTGCAGGAAATGGGCGCGGCGTTCGCGGCACTGTGGCAGGAAAAGGCGCAAAATCCCGGCAAGGATCTGATTTCGATCATGCTCCAATCGCCGGCGATGAACCATATGAGCCCGGAAGAATTCATCGGCAACCTGGTGCTGCTGATCGTGGGCGGCAACGATACCACCCGCAATTCGATGTCGGCGTTCGCCTATGGCCTGTCGCAATTCCCGGAAGAGCGGGCGAAGCTGGAAGCCAACCCGGCGCTGATCCCCAATGCGGTGCAAGAAATCGTCCGCTGGCAAACCCCGCTGGCGCATATGCGCCGCACTGTGCTCGAAGATACCGAACTGGACGGGCACCAGTTGAAGCAAGGCGACAAAGTGGTGCTGTGGTACATTTCCGCGAACCGCGATGAAAGCGTGTTCAAGGACGCTGATCGGATCATCGTCGATCGCGAAAATGCCCGGCGGCACTTGTCGTTCGGTTATGGGATCCACCGCTGCGTTGGGGCGCGGGTGGCCGAACTGCAATTGGTGGTGCTGCTTGAAGAACTGGCCAAGCGCCGCTTGCGGGTGAACGTGCTGGGCGAACCCACGCGCGTGCCCAGTTGCTTCGTTCACGGTTACAAATCGCTGCCGGTGCAGCTATCGCGGTACGGATGAAAGACGCGATCGCCCGCCGCCAGTCCACCCGTGACCGCATTGTCGAAGCGGCGCGGGTGCTGTTCAACGAACAGGGCTATGAACTGGTGACGACCGCGGCCCTGGCGGCGCACCTTGGTATCGCCGAAGGCAACTTGTGGTATCACTTCAAGACCAAGCGGGCGCTGCTCGATGCCTTGGCCGCGCGCTATGCCGACGTTATCGAAGCGCGCCTGTTGTTGGCCCCGGCCAGTGATGCCGTGGCCAGCTATGTTCGCCTGCTCGAAACGCTGATGTCTGAATTTCGGGCGTTCCGTTTTCTGTATCGCGATCAGCGTGGCTATGGCGAATTGGCCGATCAGATCGCGCAGAATGCGCCGCGCTGGCTGGAAATGACCGTTGCGCAAATCGAAGCGCATTTGGCGGCGCTGGTCGCGGCCGGGTTGCTCGACCGGCCGCGCGAACAGCTGCGCGACGTGGCGATCAACGCCACGATCATCTTGCGCTATGGGCTGGAACACTACCGCGAACTGGGGGTGCCGGTTGGCCAAGGTTCGGGGGCGGTCCAGCGCACCCTGAAACGGCACCTGACGCTGTTCGAGCACCAGCTTGCTCCCGGCGCGGCCGCGCGCCTGAACGCCGCATTGGCTGCGATTGAAGCGGAAGTGCTGGCGGCATAGCCGGTGACTGCCGCGATCGATCCCCGGCGCAGCGCAAGGCATTCAGGATATTTGCCTTTTGCTGGTGATATGAGCTATACCTTATGTTTCTGACGTATCTGCGTAACAGCAGTGCAAACGATTTAATGCCATCCGGCAATTTTGAGGCCACGGCCATGTCTCCTACCCAACCGACTGTTACCCGCCTGCTCAATATGCTTCGCGCCCTGCGGGAACTCTCTTCGTTCAGCGACCTTACCGCCGATGAAGAGCAATTGCTGTTCGATCTGGTGCTGCGCTGGCATCGCAGCGATGCGATTACCGTCAGCGACGTGATGCTGGATGCGGAACGCACTTCGGCCAGCACGATCTACCGGCGCCTGCTGGGCCTCAAGGAAAAGGGCATGATTGCGTTTCGGGTCGATCAGCGCGACAAGCGCGTCAAATTTGTCGAACCGACGGCCAAGGCGGATGATTATGTTCAGCGCCTCAGCCGCAGTGTCGATCAACTGGTCGAAGGATCGCAAGCGGCGTGAAGGGTTTGTGCCAAACTGTGGGGTGCCGGGCGTTGACCGTGGCTGGTGTGGCGGCGGCTTGGGTGATGTTTTTCAACGTCAACATCGCGCTGTTTGCGCCGCTGGCGAATTCTCCGCGGGCGCACTGGATCTTTCTGCCTGCTGCCTTGCGGGTGCTATCGGTGCTGCTGTTTGATGGGTGGGGCGCGGCCGGCCTGATGGTTGGCGCGTATTTCACTTTATCCCGGCACGGGCTGGCCGATTTGCCGGGTGACCTGTTGATCGCGGCATCTTCGGCACTGGCCCCATTGGTGGGCATCGCGGCGTGCCGCCGTTGGTTGCACATCGCGTGGGATTTATCGGGTTTGCGCGGGCTGCATATCATCGCCGTTTCGGTGGCGACCGCAGCGGCCAACGCCGTGATCCTGAATTTGGCACTGGCGGCAGCAGGGCAGTTTCAGGGCAACTTGATGCGGATCGCGACGGTTTTCGTCGGCGACGTGCTGGGCACCGCGATCATGCTTTCGATGATCGCCGCAATGCTCTCGCTGATTACGCGCCGGGTGGCCAAGCAGGCATAGTTGCCTAAAAACCGGGTTTTCAGTTCCCCAGCGTTATTCCCACTCAATCGTGCCGGGCGGCTTTGACGTGTAGTCATAGACCACCCGGTTGATGCCTTTGACTTCGTTGATGATCCGCGTGGCGCAGCGGCTCAGGAACGCGGCGTCGAAGGGATAGATATCGGCGGTCATGCCATCGGTGCTGGTGACGGCGCGCAGCGCGCAGACGCTGTCATACGTGCGGCCATCGCCCATCACGCCGACCGTCTTGACCGGCAGCAGCACGGCGAAGGCCTGCCAGATCGCATCGTATAGCCCGGCGTTGCGGATTTCTTCGAGATAGATCGCATCGGCCTTGCGCAGGATATCGCAGCGTTCACGCGATACTTCGCCGGGGATGCGGATCGCCAACCCTGGGCCGGGGAAGGGATGCCGCCCCACGAAGATTTCGGGCAGGCCCAGCTCGCGGCCCAGTTCGCGCACTTCGTCTTTGAACAGTTCGCGCAGCGGTTCGACCAGTTGCATGTTCATGCGTTCTGGCAACCCGCCGACGTTGTGGTGGCTTTTGATGGTCACCGATGGGCCACCGGTGAACGACACCGATTCGATCACATCGGGATAGAGCGTGCCCTGCGCGAGGAATTGCGCGCCACCGATTTGCTTGGCCTCTTCCTCGAACACGTCGATAAAGGTCTTGCCGATGAACTTGCGCTTGGCTTCGGGGTCGGTCACCCCGGCCAGGCCATTCAGGAACAGCGCGCTGACATCCTTGTGGATCAGCGGAATATTGTAGTGGCCCTTGAACAGCGAGACGACCTGTTCGGCTTCGCCCAGCCGCATCAGCCCGTGATCCACGAACACGCAAGTCAGTTGATCGCCGATTGCTTCGTGGATCAGCACCGCGGCCACCGCGCTGTCGACCCCGCCGGACAAGCCGCAGATCACTTTGCCATCGCCCACTTGGGCGCGGATTTCTTCGATCTTGGTCTTGCGAAATTCGGCCATCGTCCAATCGCCGGCCAGACCGCAGACGTGACGCACGAAGTTCTTGAGCAGCTTGGCCCCATCCGGGGTGTGCACCACTTCGGGGTGGAACTGCATCGCGTAAATCCGCGCGTCATCATTGGCGATGACGGCGAAGGGCGCGCCGGGACTGGCGGCAACCGGGCGGAAGCCGGGCGCCAGCGCGGTTACCTTATCGCCGTGGCTCATCCATACCTGATGCGTTTCGCCTTCGGCCCAAAGCCCGTCGAACAGCACGCAGCGATCTGAAATTTCGATGAAGGCGCGGCCGAATTCCCCGGCTTCGCCGCCGGTTACCGCCCCACCCAGTTGATGCATCAGCGCCTGCTGGCCATAACAGATCCCCAGCATCGGCAACCCGCTTGCAAGGATTGCCGCCGGGATCCGCGGGCCGTTTTCGTCCAGCACCGAAGCCGGGCCACCCGAAAGGATGATACCCTTGGGCTGCATCCGGGCAAAGGCGGCTTCAGCCTGGCTGAACGGGGCAATTTCGGAATAGACCCCGGCTTCGCGCACGCGGCGGGCGATGAGCTGGGTAACCTGGCTGCCGAAATCGACGATCAGGATGGAATCGGAAGGCTGGACTGTCATGGCCCGCCGATAAAGCTGGCGGGCCATGCTGGCAAGTTTGGTGGCTATTTGGCCTGTGCAATCTGTGTCTGTGCAATCTCGCGCAGGTCGGTCTTCAGCAGCTTGCCGATATGGCTGCGCGGCATTTCGGCGATGGCGTGCAGCGCCGAAACGCGCTGGGTCTTGCCCAACCGACTGTTGGCCACGGTGCGGATGTCTTCCAACTGGTCTTCACCCACCCCCGGTTTCAGCACCACGAAGCCGACCGGGGTTTCGCCCCATTGATCCGATGGCACGCCCACCACCGCGGCTTCCACCACCCGGGCGTCCTTCGCCAGTTCGGCTTCGAGATCGACCGGGAAGATATTGAACCCGCCCGAAATGATCACGTCCTTGGTGCGGCCCACCAGTTCAACAAAGCCATCGGCATCAACCCGGCCGACATCGCCCATGCGCTGCCACACGCTGCCATCGGCGGGATCGATCCAGTACCCTTCGCGGGTCTTTTCTGGTTGGTTCTTGTATCCCAGCATCATCGTCGATGACTTGCCGATCAGTTCCCCGGCCGTGCCCGGGGGCACTTCGTTGCCGGCTTCGTCCAGCACCTTGAGGAAGTGCCCGGGGGCCGGGCGGCCCACGGTGTGGAGCTTGTCCGGGTGTTCGTGCACCGGGAAGATACACGCCACCCCGCCTTCGGTCATGCCGTAAATTTCGATCAGCCCGCCGGGCATCCGTTGCAGCACTTCGCCCTTCAGGTCCGCGGGGAAGGGAGCCGAAGTGCAGTACTTCATCTTCATCGTTGACAGGTCATACCGATCAAAATCGGGGAACTGCATCAGCCGGCGATATTGCACCGGCACCAGCATGGTGTGGGTGACGCGTTCGGCCTCGGCCCGCTTGAGCCAGCCTGCGGTATCGAACTTGCCCATGATCGAGGCGCAGCCGCCCGAATACATGGTGGGCAAGAACACCGCCATGGTGGTGTTCGAATAGAGCGGGGTTGATGTCAGCGTGCGGCTGTCCTTGCCGTAATTCATCGCTGCGCGGAACGTCATCTGCCGCCAGCGCATCCCGTGGCTGTGCACGATCCCCTTGGGGATGCCGGTGGTGCCGGATGAATAGATGATGTTGAAGGGATCTTTTTCAGCCGGTTCGAACGGCGCGGCGATGGTCCCGGCCGGGGCCATGAAGCTATCGAGTTCTTCATCCAGCACGATCTGGTTGGCGATCGGCAGTTTGAAATCGCCCAGCTCGGTTAATTTGGCGCGGTCGATGAACAAGTGGATCGCACCTGAATCCGCGGCCATGCCGGCCAGTTGATCCGGGCTGGCGCTGGTGGTGAGCGGTGCGGCGCACCCGCCGGCGCGGATCGCGGCGAGGAACACCAACGCATAAGCCACGGTTGACGTGCCGAGGATCGCCACGGCTTGCCCGCGTTCCAGCCCATCAGCTTGCAAGCGTGCGGCAATCCGTTCGACCAGCGCGGCGGTTTCCCCCCACGATAGGTTGGTGGTGCCATCGAACAGCGCCGGGGCCGTGCTGCGATAATCCCCCCACGCGGCGATCAGGGCGGGGAACGAGCCAAATTCGGCATCAAGCTGGGTGCTGGGATCGCTGGACATGGGCCTCTCACGGAATCATTGTTTTGCGGCATTGTGGCGGAACCGCGCGGCCTCTGTCCAGCCCGGCTGGCCGATCGGCATCGGGGCTAAGCTACCGTAAGGTAAATGGCTTAGTTGCAAAAAATGCAATGGCTGTTTCATCCTTTGCACTCGCAATCTCTACCATAATAGTTATGTTGCACTTGCGAAATGAGTTCGCTCACGCAGCAGTTTGTTCAAAGTGAAGGAATTCCCCATGCGCAGCATCGTTACCATTGTGCTGCCGATCATCGCCGCCGCTGGTATCAGCGGGCTGATGTTCTCCGCCACGCTCGCTTGAGCCGGCGGCTGGAGCGACGGGCTCCAGGCAGCAACCTCCCCACACCAAAACGGCCGCC
>JBDKLL010000043.1:0-3738 GCA_039795595.1 Pseudomonadota bacterium | reverse complement strand
AAACCAACGATCAGGGGAGAGCTGTCGTCGTGGTCAAGACTGTGCGTTTTTACGAAACCGGCGGACCGGAAGTGCTGAAGGTTGAGGATGCCGAAGTGGGCATGCCGGGGCCGGGCGAAGTTCGCATCCGCCACGCGGCGGTGGGCTGCAACTTTGCCGATACTTATTTCCGTTCCGGCTATTACCCGGTGCAACCGCCGTGCGGGATCGGGGTTGAAGGCGCCGGCACGATCACCGCGGTTGGCGAAGGCGTTACCACTGTCGCGGTGGGGGACCGGGTCAGCTATAACGGCGGGCCGCTGGGGGCCTATGCTGCCGAACGTGTGATGCCGGCCGCGCCGTTGTTCAAGCTGCCTGATGGGATTGCCTTTGATACGGCCGCGGCATCGACGATGCGCGGGCTTTCGGCAACGTATTGGCTGCTGAAAGCCGATCCGCGGTTGAAGGCTGGCGATACGATCCTGTTGCACGCGGCGGCGGGCGGGGTTGGCCTGCTGGCGATCCAGATTGCCAAGCTGATCGGCCTGCGGGTGATCGGCACCGTTTCGACCGAGGAAAAGGCCGCCAAGGCCAAGTCGCTCGGCTGTGATGAAATCATCTTCTATCGCCGCGAAGACGTGGCGGCGCGGGTCAAGGAACTGACCGGCGGCGAAGGCGTGCAGACGGTGTTCGATTCGGTTGGGCAGGACACGTTTGAAGGTTCGCTCAAATCGCTGCGGCGGCGCGGGGTGCTGGTTGGCTGCGGCACGGCTTCGGGGCCGTTCCCGCCGATTGATGCGTTCCAGACGATGCTGCAGGGTTCGGTCTATTTCATCCGCCCCGCGTTTGCCGATTTCTTTGCCGATCCGGCCGAGCGGGCAGAGATGGCCAAGTTCTGGTTCGATCACTTGTCAGCCGGGCGGATCAAGGTCGAAATCGGCCAGCGTTATGGGCTGGACGAATGTGTGCAGGCGCACCGCGATCTGGAATCCGGCAAGACAATCGGATCGTCCATTTTCGAGATCTGAAGGAGCGCAGGCGATGAAGGTCGAAAAGCTCACCACCCATATCGGCGCGGAACTGTCGGGCGTGAACCTGGCCGAAGCCACCCGCAATGCGGATCTGTTTGGCGCGATCCGGGCTGCGCTGCTGGAGCACAAGGTGCTGTTCCTGCGCGATCAGGACATCACCCGCGCCGAACACGTGGCGTTTGCCCGGTTGTTTGGGGAACTCGAAGATCATCCGGTGGCCGGCAGCGATCCCGATCATCCGGGGCTGGTACGGATCTACAAGGACGAAAATTCGCCGCCTGATTATTACGAAAATTCGTGGCACGCCGATACCACGTGGCGCGAAGCCCCCCAGATGGGCGCGGTGCTGCGCTGCGTCGCCTGCCCGCCGGTGGGGGGCGATACGATGTGGGCCAACATGGCCAAGGCTTATGCCGACCTGCCCGATCACATCAAGGAAACGATCGCGCCGCTGAAGGCCCGGCATTCGATCGAAGCCAGTTTTGGTGCGCGGATGAGCGATGATCAGCGCGCGGCGCTGAAGGCGCGCTTTCCTGATGCCGAACACCCGGTGGTGCGGACCCATCCGGAAACCGGTGAAAAGGTGCTTTATGTCTGCGGGTTTGCCACCCATTTCACCAATTTCCACACCGCGGCCAATGTCCGGTATGGGCAAGACTATGCGCCGGGCGGGGCCAACCTGCTGAGTTACCTGATCGGCCGCGCGGCGATCCCGGAATATCAGGTGCGCTGGCGCTGGCAGCCCGGTTCGATGGCGATCTGGGACAATCGCAGCACCCAGCATTACGCTGTGATGGATTACCCCCCGTGCGTGCGCCAGATGGAGCGCGCCGGAATTATCGGCGATAAGCCATTCTAATATAATCAATTTCAAGAAACGCTGTTGCAAGGAGAGACGTGATGCAATTCTTCGACGAAAGCCTGCTTCCCGAATATCAGGATCCGCTGGTCATCCAGGTCGCGCCCTATGCGCCCAGCTTCATGCCGGCAGACAGCGATGATATCCCGGTCAGCTATGCCGAACAGGTCCAGAAGGCGGTGGATTGCTACAACGCCGGGGCCACGGTGCTGCACCTGCACGTGCGTGAACCCGATGGTAGCGGTTCGAAGGATCTTGATCGGTTCAACGAAATGCTCGATCGGCTGCGCACTGCGGTGCCGGACATGGTGCTGCAGGTTGGCGGTTCGATCAGCTTTGCCCCGAAAAGCGAAAGCGCGGCGGCGGAATGGCTGGACGATGATACCCGCCATATGCTGGCCGAACTGACGCCCGCGCCGGATCAGGTTACGCTGGCGGTCAACACCAACCAGATGAACGTGATGGAACTGATCACGGAAGAAGATGCGAAAGGCACCACGATGTGGGACGTCTACCGCGAAGCCTATACCGAAATGTACTATGATGCCGGCCCGAAGTTCATGAAGGAACACATGAAGCGGCTGACCGCGGCCGGCATTCAGACCCACTTTCAGGTGGGCTGCGCGCGCGATCTGGAAACGGTGGAGCGGCTGGTCCGCAATGGCCATTACATGGGGCCGCTGGTGTGCAACTGGGTGGCGATCGGTGGCGGCCATGATGGTCCGAACCCGCGCAACCTGATGGAATTTGTCAACCGCCTGCCGCAGAATGCCGTCTGCACGGTCGAAGGACTGATGCGCTCGATGTACCCGCTGACCGTGATGGGCATTGCCATGGGGCTGCACGTGCGCGTCGGGCAGGAAGACAACCTGTGGGGCCGCCGCGGCGAACGCGCCACGTCGGTCCAGCAGATCGAAAAGATGGTGCGGATTTCCGAAGAACTGTACCGCCCGATCGCCAGCGGCAAGGAAGCCAAGCAGATCTATCAGATCGGCACGTTCTATTCGAGCGTGGAAGAAACGCTGGAAAAGAACGGCTGGCTGCCCAACTTGCAGCCCAAGCAGCGCCCGGCTGCGGTGCGCGCCGCCGCATGACCGCCACGGTCCTCTTCGTTCCGGGTCTGAGGGACCATGTCGAGGACCACTGGCAGACCCACGCCGCGCGGGCTTTCCCCCGCGCGGTAACGGTCCCGCCGCTGACCACCGACCGGCTCTCGTGCGCGGCACGGGTGGCGGCGGTGGATGCGGCGCTGCACGCGATTGAAGGCGAAGTGGTGATCGCCGCACACAGTGCCGGCTGCCTGATGGTGGCGGCATGGGCGCTGGCGCCAACCCGGCCAATCAAGGCCGCGCTGCTGGCAACCCCGGCGGATGTCGAAAATCCTTTGCCTGCCGGCTATCCCACGTTCGCAGACCTTGCGGCCAATGGCTGGGTGCCGATCCCGCGCACGCCGCTGCCGTTTCCCACGCTGGTCGTGGCCAGCCGCAACGATCCGCTGGCGGATTTTGACAAGGTGGCCGAATTGGCCGAAGCATGGGGGGCAACGCTCCACGATGCGGGCGCTGTTGGGCATTTGAACCCGCCGGCCGGATTTGGCCCGTGGGCCGAAGGGCACCTGCTGATCGAACAGCTGATGGCGTAACTGCGCCCGGCGCGGAAGGGGATAACAGAACATGGCAGGACCCGTTGCGCAGAGCAGCGCCGGTGGTGCTGGCCCGGATCGGGCCACGGCTTATGGCTGGATTATCTTTGCGCTCAGTTTCGGGTTGCTGATTTCCGATTACATGGCCCGGCAGGTGCTGAACGCGGTGTTCCCGCTGCTCAAGGCCGAATGGCAGTTAAGCGACGGGCAACTGGGCCTGCTGTCGG
>JBDKLL010000042.1:0-12368 GCA_039795595.1 Pseudomonadota bacterium | reverse complement strand
GCATCACACAGCACGTTGCCACGGTGGCGGCAGGCATTGACGAAGCCGCGCAGCACCCCGTCCTTGCCGCGCACGATGACGAACGACTGATCAAGGATCGTGTGCCGCTTCCAGTCGCCTGGCTTTGCCAGTTCGTCCGCGCGCCCGGCGATCTGCCAGGTCTTCATCCAGATCGCCTCGCGCTCGGCATCGGCCAGCTCTTGCGAGACATAGCGGTCGGTCGAGATCTTCCACGGGAAACGGGCGAAATCGATCTCGGCCACGGGGGTCAGGTCATCAGTCGTCAGCATCAGTCTCTCCCACGGCCACCCCCGCGAATCGCGCTGCGGCGGCCTTGCGAAACCAAGGCTATGTCGCGCGGCCCCCGCTGGCAATAAGAATAAGACTAAGCGTTCTCTTTAATTCATCGCGCAAGGGCCAACCATCGCGTTGACAACCCCCCTGCCCCCCGCTAGTGGCGCCCTCCTACCCCGTGCCCAGATGGCGGAATTGGTAGACGCACCAGCTTCAGGTGCTGGCGCTCGCAAGGGCGTGGAGGTTCGAGTCCTCTTCTGGGCACCATTTCCCTTCCGCAGCATGTCTGCGGAGCCTCCCGCCAACATTTGACGGCCAAGCCCCTGCCATTTCCGACGTTCATCACGCTCGGGACTTGATCGACGCCCGCGTGCGCTCTAAGGGCGCCCCTGCAAGATCGTCGGCAACCCGCGTTGTCGACCGGCATGCCGCTTTAGCTCAGTTGGTAGAGCACATCATTCGTAATGATGGGGTCACGTGTTCGAGTCACGTAAGCGGCACCACCTTCTTTTTGATCCATCGGGTCGATCGCCCAAACATGCGCATTTTGCTTTGCCTTTCCACCGCGGTGCTGTGCCTGCCGGTTGTTGCCCACGCTGAAGCTGTGGCCGACGAACCGATCGTTGTGACGGGTCAGGGACTGCGGGAAACCCCCGCCGCGCCGGCGTATGATGTGCAGCATATCGATCGCGCGCAGCTGCTTTCGGCCGCGTCGGGACGGATCGACGATGCGCTGTCGGGCGTGGCCGGTTTCCAGCAGTTTCGCCGGTCGGACAGCCGTTCGGCCAATCCCACGGCGCAGGGGATAACCTTGCGCGCGCTGGGGGGCAACGCATCGAGCCGCAGCCTGCTGCTGCTCGACGGTGTGCCGATGGTTGATCCGTTCTTTGGCCACATCCCGCTTTCCGCAATCGCGCCCGAGCGGCTGGCCGGAGCGCGGATCACGCGGGGCGGCGGAGCCGGCGCGTTTGGTGCGGGGGCGGTAGCCGGAACGATCGAACTGGATAGCGCCGGACCGGATCAGCTGGACCTGCTATCGGCCGGATTGTTGACCAGCGGCCGTGGTGATCGCGAACTTTCCGGCGCGGTCAGCCCTCGGTTGGGATCGGGCTTCGCCGTGCTTGCGGGGCGATGGGACCGGGGCGATGGGTTCTGGACCACCCCGTCCGCCCAGCGCGTGGCGGCCAGCGCAAAGGCGCGTTACGATAGCTGGTCCACCAGCGTGCGTGCGGTTGCACCGCTAACCAGCGAAATCGAACTGCAAACCCGTGGGTTGGTATTCGGCGATCATCGCACGTTGCGGTTCAAGGGGGCCGATTCGTCCACCGAAGGGCAGGATGCCAGCGTGCGGCTGGTTGGCCGCGGGGCGTGGCAGTTTGATCTGCTGGGCTATGTTCAGGCGCGCAACTTCACCAACATCGTGATCAGTTCGACCAGTTTCAGAAAAACGCTGGACCAGCGCGATACGCCGGCCACCGGCTGGGGCGGCAAGGCGGAATTGCGCCCGCCGGTGGGCGGAGGGCACGTGTTGCGGCTGGGTAGCGATTGGCGGATGGCCAGTGGAACGATGGTCGAAGATGCCTATAACGCGGCGACCGGCCTGATCACCGCTCGCCGCCGCGCCGGCGGGCGCAATGGCGATCTGGGCGTGTATCTTGAGGATGACTGGACCACCGGTGCGCTGACGTTGACCGCGGGTGCGCGCGCCGATCGCTGGACGATTGCGCGCGGGTTTTTCCGCGAAGCGAACGCGGCGGGAACGATTACCACGGATACCCGGTTTGCCGATCGCGCGGGCTGGCACGGATCGGTGCGCGGCGGAGCGGTGCTGCAGCTTGACGGCGGGTTGGCGCTGCGCGCATCGGCCTATACCGGGCTGCGCCAACCGACGCTGAACGAGTTGTACCGGCCATTTGCGGTGTTCCCGGTGACGACCCGCGCCAATGCCGCGCTGGCGAACGAGCGACTGGTGGGCTTTGAAGGTGGGGCGGATTATGCCCCGCTGCCGGGGCTGAGGCTGACGCTGACCGGGTTCGACAACCGGGTTAAACAGGCGATCGCCAACGTGACGATCGGCCCCAACTTGCGCGAGCGGCGCAACGTTGATGCGGTGCACGCGCGCGGGATCGAGGCTGGGCTTGAGGCGGAACTGGGATCGGTGATGATCGATGGATCGCTGGCGTGGACTGCGGCACGGGTTGAAGCCAGCGGCCCGTCAGCCGCGCTGGATGGCAAGCGCCCGGCACAGACCCCGCGGCTGGCTGCCAGCGCCGGGTTGACGTGGCGCGCAGCAGCAGGTGGGAGCCTGTCCGTGCGGATCAAGCACGTGGGTGCCCAGTTTGAAGATGATCTGGAAACCGATGTGCTGGCCGCGGCAACGACGCTGGATGCCTTTGCCGAAGTGCCGCTGGGGCATGGGGTAAGCGCCATCCTGCGAGCGGAAAACCTGACCAATGCAGCCGTGATGACCCGCAACCAGGCCGGATCGATCGATTTGGGGGTGCCGCGCACGCTCTGGGCCGGATTGCGGATTTCCATCGGCCGATAAGGTGCTAGGGTTAGGCCAAACGAACCTTGGAGAGAGACGATGGCCACCCCGCTTACCCCCCATTCCCGCCACCTCGATTGCAGCGATGCGGAATGGCAGGCCCGGCAACAACTGGCGGCGTGCTATCGCATTTTCGATCATCTGGGCTGGTCGGAATCGATCTACAACCACATCTCGGTGAAGGTGCCCGATGAAGAAGGCGCGTTCCTGATCAACCCTTACGGGCTGCTCTATTCCGAAGTCTGCGCGTCGAATCTCGTCAAGATCGATATCGATGGCAACACGCTGGATGGCAGCCCGTTCCCTGTGAACAAGGCCGGCTTCGTGCAGCACAGCTATTTTCACCGCCATGTGCCGTGGGCCCATGCCATCGTGCACACTCACACCACCGCGACGATGGCGGTGTGCAGCCTTGAGGGCGGACTTCAGCCGGTGAACTTTTACGCGTGCAACTTTGCGGGCAGGATCGCCTATCACGAATTCGAAGGCATCACCGTGCGCGCCGAAGAAGGCGAGCGCTTGCTGAAGAACCTGGGCGACAAGCGCGTGCTGATGCTCAAGAATCACGGGCCGGTGATTCTGGGTCGGTCGATTCCCGAAATTTTCATTCAGCATTGGGCGTTGCAGCGCGCCTGCGAAATTCAGTTGGCGACGATGGCCGCCGGCAAGCCGGTGGTGGTGCCTGATGCAGTGGTCGCCGTGCACCACCGCGATCTGCACGAAGCGAATGTGCCCGGCCACGTTGCAGGCGGGGCTGATTTCGAGGCGTGGCTGCGGCGGATCGACAAGATCGACCGCAGCTGGCGCGACTGACCTTGGCTGAAGTCGGGTTGGGGCGACGCTGCCCTGTCAGTATTTTACACGCAGCGTCAGCTTGGCGTTGAGCGGTTCGCCGGTGGCGATGTTGTTGTCGGTGTGGGCGCTGGCAAAATAGCGGGCGTCGGTCAGGTTTTCGGCATTCAGTTGCAGGCCGATCCGGTCGTTTAGGGTGTAAAACACCGCGGCATCGATCCGGGTGAAGCCCGGCAGGCGCACCGCGTTACTGATCGTTGCGTATTGCGCCGATTGCCGGACCACGCCCAGCCCCATCCCCAGCCTGTCTGACAGGTTGTAGCGGGTCCATGCCGCGAACTGGTGGGTTGGCAGCTTGTCGAGCGTGCGGCCGGCCGGTGCGGCACTGGTCGACATCCGCACCGTGCCGGTTTGATACGTATAGCCAAGGTTGATTTGCCAGTTGCGGGTGATGTGCCCAGCCAATCCGGCTTCGATCCCGCGAACCCGGGTGGCCCCGGTCAAGACAAGGTTGCCGGTCAGGGGATCGTTTGCGCGGGTGTTGCTGCGATCGACCTGAAATGCGGCTGCGGTAAATGCCAATGCCGGCGCGATGTCCCATTTGACGCCAAGTTCAAGGTTGCGGAAGGCTTCCGGGGCCAGCGTCTGATAACTGGGATCAAGCGTGGTGAACTGATCCCCTGCCTGCGGAAGAAAGCTGTTCGCGTAGCTGGCGTAAAGCGACAGGTTCGCCCGGGGCTTGAGGATCAGGCCCAGCCGGGGTGACCACATCGTGTCGGTGCGGGCCGTGCGGGCCACGGCCGGCAGGGCGAGCTGATTGGTGGCAGCGATGGTGAAACGATCATGGCGCAGGCCGCCGATCACTTGCAGCCACGGGGCAAATTCGATCTGGTTTTGCAGATAGGCCGAACTGCTGTGGACCGCGGCGCGGGTGGCGCTGGCCAGCGTGCTCCAGCTGATCGTGGGCAGCACCAGCGTTGTCGCCAGCGCAACCGTGGCCGAACTGGCGGCGGTGCCACCACTGCGGGCAAACAGCGCATTGCGGCGGGTGGCCTCGGTTGTTTGGTCACCGGCTTCGATGCCAGCCAGCACGGTATGGGCGATCGGGCCGGTTTGGCCGCGCCACACCAGATTGGCCTGCCCGATCCAGTTGCCGCGCCGGGTGCCGTTGTCATAACCGGTCAGCGTAACGGTGCTGGCGGTGGCCGATGCCGGCAGGATGTTCGCGTAATACTTGTCGTAATTGGCATAACTTGCCGCGATGTTCAGGCTCAGCGCATCCGAAAACGTGTGCTCGATCCGGCCGCGGACGATGTGTGCATCTACCCGGCTACGGTTCAGTTCCGGGCTGCCAAAGAACGTGTCGTCATAGCCCCGGATCGGACGGCCGTTCAATGCCGGCACCCCGCGATCGGTGACCCGGCGATCGCGATCGAATTCATAGGCCAGCGTCACCGCCGTATCCGGGCCAAGGGCAGCGTGCAGGGTTGGTGCGATGCCGATGAAGTGGCCGTTATAGGTATCGCGGTGGTTGGCGAATTTTTCGTAAGTGGCGTTCAGGCGCAGCGCCGCGGATTCTCCCAGCGGCTGGTTGAGATCCCCCGCGATCGACCATGCGCCCCAGCTATCGGCGCTGGCCGATGCCGCGGCGGTTTGCCGGGCAGGGTTTGCCACTTTGGCGACGCGGTTGATGATCCCGCCACCACCGCCACGGCCGAACAGCAGGGCATTGGCGCCCTTCAGCACTTCCACCCGTTCGATGTTGTAGAGCGGCCGGTAATATTGCGCATCGTCGCGCAGGCCATCGAGGAAAAAGTCGGCGGTGGAGGATTGGCCGCGCAGCACCACCTGATCGCGGTGCCCTTCGCCCTGGCCAAGCGTGATCCCGGGGACATAGCGCAGTGCATCGTTGAGCTGTTCCACCCCTTGATCGTCGATCTGTTCACGCTGCAGCATGGTCACCGATTGCGGGGTGTCGATCAATCGTGTCCCGGTCTTGGTGCTGGCCGGTTCGGCAAGGTGATAGCTTGCCCCAGTCACCAAGATTGGCCCGCCAGCGCCTGCATCAGCTTCCGCATCAGCTTCGGCGTTCGCGCAGGCGATCTGCGGCAGGACCAGTGCCGTCATGGCAACTGCCAAAGCAGTGTGCGAGCGCAGCGTCGGGAGCATGGCGTTTCCTTTATTGAGATCGATTATCAATAATAGAAAGTGTCGCTAATGCGAATCGTTCTCATTTACAAGGATCAAATTGCCCGGCGCGGGATTTCTTTCTAGGGATCGTGCGCGCGCCCAACCGCGGCGCAAACGCTGAAAGGACCGGCAATGAAGGCAACTATCTGGCACAATCCGGCCTGCGGGACTTCGCGCAAGACTTTGGCCATTCTGCAGGAAACACCGGGCATTTCGGTAACCGTAATCGAATATCTGGTGAACCCGCCCAGCGCCGAAAAGCTTGCACAGCTTTATCGGGATGCCGGGATCACCCCGCAACAGGGCTTGCGGCTGCGCGGCACCGATGCGGAAGAGCGCGGGCTGCCCGTCGCGGATGCCGCCACGGTGTTGGCGGCGATGGCCGCCGAACCCCGGTTGATCGAACGTCCGTTGGTGGAAACTGATAAAGGCGTGCGGCTGTGCCGGCCGCAGGATACGGTGTACGAAATCCTGTAAGCGGCTACTTCGCCTAGATTATTGTTGGCCGGTCAGGGTGGTATCTTGCTGCATCCCGCGCAGGCCCAGCACGATTACCGCGCCGCACAGTGCTTCGATCACGCTGAACCCGATCACCGGCGAATGGCCATAAAGCCAGACCCCGATGGCCGGCGCAACGATATAGGCCGCGCCGTTGACCGATGCGACGATCCCGGCCGACTGGCCCTGTTCGGCGCGGCTGACCGATAGCGATGCCCCGGCGGTAAACCCCGGACGGAACAAACCAAAGCCCATCGAAAGCAGCGCAACGCAAACGGCGATCGCGTGTTCGCCTTGCGCGATCGACAGGCAACCCACACCGATCGCCGCCAGTGTGATGCCCCACAGGCACGATGCGCGTGGCCCCAGCCGCAACATCGGGATCAGCCCCCACTGCGCCAGCAACGTGGCCAGCGCGCCCATCATCAAGATGCGTCCGGTGGGAGCTGCGCCCAGATCCGGCGTGGCCCGCAGGCCCAGCCGGTCGAGCACCAGAAAGCCGACGATCCCCATCGTCGCGGCTTGCGCATGGCCGCCCAGCAGCCCGGTGACCAACCATGGCCGAATCCGCGGATCGCCCCAGGCCAGTTTGCCGGGATCGGTTGCGTCGGATTCGTCCTCGTCATCACGATCCGTATGGCGGACGCTGGAATTGGAATTGGCGCTGAACGGTGCGGCCATCACGTCGCCGCGCCCAGCAAACGCGGGGGTATCGTCTGGCAGGCGTAGGCGCAGTGCGATCAGCACTACCACCGCAATCAGCGTAAACGCCATGAAGGGGCTGACCAGCCCCAGTCCCGGCAGGATCAGCAACGGGGCCAGCGCCGGGCCAATCACAGTACCCAGACCAAAGCTGGATGCGATCAGCGACAGCGCCTGGGTGCGTTCGGTGCGGCTGGTACGCGCGGCGACATAGGCCTGCACGGCCGGCGGTGCAGCCGAACCAAACCCGCCGTAGAGCGAGCGGAATGCAGCAAACAACAACAGCGTGCCCAGCCCGGCAAGATAGCCGTTGATCCCCAGCCACAAGGCCAGCCCGCACAGCCCAAAGCTGGAAATGAAGCCCATCAGGCCGATCGCCATCATCGCCTTGCGCCCGCGCTTGTCCGAACGGCGCGCCCACATCGGCGCGCACAGCATCCACAGCAGCGCCGACCACGTATAGGCCAAGCTGATCCAGAAATCCTGGACTTTCAGGGCCGTGCCGATCGCCGGCATCACCGAATTCATTGCGGTATTGCCCGCCGCGGTGACCAGCGTCACCATGACAGCAGCACCAGCCGCCCGCGCGGCAGGCTGGCCGTGGTTGGTATGGCCGGATCGTGGTGGCCGGGTGCACCCGGTTGCAAATCGCTACCTGACATCGCTTCATCGCTAGCGGTGTCCACTGCTCCTTGCAATGCCCGCAATCGCTTGCAATGGGCGGCCAAATTTGCAAACCCCGAACCGGTCATCCGACCACCACAGGACCAGCGTTCCAGCATGACAACTTCCGAGCTTGCCCAATCGGCGCCACCGCAAACCCTTGCGCGGCGCTTCAAGCGAATGCTGGGTCCATGGGGGGTCTTTTTCGAAGGCTTCCTGAAGCACCCGGTGATGGTTGGTTCGATCATCCCGTCATCGCGTTTTACCATCGCCAAGATGCTCGCCCCGGTGAAGTGGGACGAATGCCGGTTGTTTGTCGAATATGGCCCTGGGGTTGGCACGTTTTGCCGCCCGGTGCTTGAGCGGCTGCCGCGTGATGGGCAGTTGATCGTGATCGACACCAACCCGCTGTATATCGATTATCTCAACGATACGATCGCAGACAGCCGCTTTATCGCGGTGCTTGGATCGGCGGCCGATGTTGAAGAAATCGTTCGCGCGCATGGCCATGATCACGCCGATTACGTATTGTCGGGACTGCCGTTTTCGACTTTGCCCGATGGGGTCGGGCCAGCCATTGCCGCGGCCACACACAACGTGCTGCGGCCCGGCGGAGCGTTTCTGGTCTATCAGTTTTCGGCCAAGGCGCGCGATTTCATGGCCAAACACTTTCGCCACATCGACGAAGGGTTTGAACTGCTCAACGTCTTGCCGTGCAAGCTGTTCTGGGGCTGGAAGGAATAGCCCTCGCACGGTTGGCTATACCGGTGCCGGTTCGGCCAGTTGCCGGTGGATCGCCGCCAGCACTGCTGCCAGATAGACGCTCATCGCCGCGTCGATGCTGCTGGCGGCCAGCGCGATGACCAGCGCGGCGCCTTCGCCGCCGATGATCAGATCGAGCAGGATCGTCAGTCCGGCCAGAAACAACTGCCGGATCAGCACGAACACCAGGAAGATCAGGGCATAAAACGCCAGCAACCGGCCGCCATTGCCGCGGCTAAGGGCGAATGCCCGGCGCAGCACGGCGAAGGGGTTGTTCAGCCGCTCGGCGACCACCACCGGCAAGACCGGCAGGCTGCGCGCGATGCCATACAGCAGGATTCCTAGCCCGGCCGCCAGCCCCACAGTGGTCATCGCCGCAGACCCGGACAGCGCGGCAAGGTTCAGCGGCAGACCGGCCACAAAGCTGAGGATCAGGAACAGGATCAGCATGGCTGCGCCGGCAGGTAGCGTGGTGCGCAGGCCGATGCGGATCGCTTCGCCCACGGTCGGGCGGCGCGCATCGGTGATCAGCGCGATCATCGCCAGCGTGCCGATCAGGTGCAGGATCGTCATTCCCACCATCCACGGCCATGCCTGGGTAAAATAGGCGCTATAGGCGCTAAGCAGGTCATCCGGGGTGGCTTTGGCCGGGATGGTTGGCTCGGGCACGAACACCATGATCGCGAACGCTGGCAGCAGGATGAACACCCCCGTGATCGCCAGCAGCATATCGCGATTACCAGCAACCGCGGCGGTGGCTGCTTTCCAAGCATGGTTGCTGTCAAATCGCATTGCCGGATCCCATCGTCGTTTCGCCCTTGATAACCGCGGCAAATGCCGCCACGCAACGCGTGATGAGGATAGATCTGCCAGACAATATCGAACTGCGCCAGTCGCAGGTGCAGGTCCCCTACCGCGTCGCGCTTGACGAGATGACCGCGCGCAACGCGGCGATCGCAGCCGGCACTGCGCGCGAACTGTTTTGGCTGCTTGAACATCCGCCGGTCTATACGGCGGGAACCAGCGCGGATCGGGCCGAATTGCTCGATCCGCGGTTTGAAGTGGTCGAAGCTGGGCGGGGCGGGCGGTATACCTACCACGGGCCGGGCCAGCGGGTGGGTTATGTCCTGCTCGATCTCAAGCGGCGCGCGCGCGATGTTCGCGGGTTCGTGCATGGTCTTGAAGGTTGGGTGATTGCCACGCTGGCCGATTTCGGGGTGGAAAGCTGGCGGGCCGAAGGGCGGATCGGGATCTGGACCCGCGATATCGATGGCCGCGAAGCCAAGATTGGCGCAATCGGGGTGCGCATTCGCCGCTGGGTAACCATGCACGGCTTTTCCGTGAATCTGGCCCCGGACCTGTCGCATTTTGGGGGCATCGTGCCTTGCGGCATCGAAGAATTCGGCGTGACCAGTCTGGCGCGACTGGGGCTGGATGTCGATCCCGCGGCGTGGGATAAGGCGCTCTTGGCGCGGGCCGGGGATTTTCTGGCCGCGCTGCACCAGCCATGCGGAGAATAAAGGATACCATGCAGCGTTTCGCAAAAACGAAGGCTTGTGGGCTGATGCCGGCCACCCTGTTGCTGGTTGTGCTGGCAATCGATCTATCCGCCTGCAAGGGCGGCGAAAAGCAGCAAGGCGCGGGCAATGCGCAGGGCCAGATCCTGCCCGGATCGGCCAGCGATGCGATGATCCCGCTGGATACGGTTCGTTCGCAGGCGCCGCTGGCCCCGCGGACCAGCGCCAACGCTGATTCCGCGGCGGATGCTGAAGCTACCGATGCTGCCGCCGTGGCCGAACCTACGGCCAGCAAACCAGCTGAAAAACCCGCCGAAAAGTCAGCCGGTCAGCCGTAATTACCCCGCACTGGCGAGAATCCGTTCGGCCAGTACAAGATGCGGCCGATCGATCATCCGGCCATCGATCTGCAAGGCCCCGGCGGCCGGATTGGCGGCAAATGCCGCCACGATCGCACGAGCTTCGGCCAGTTCCGCTGCGCTGGGTGTGAACGCGGCGTTGATGACCGCGATTTGCGCCGGGTGGATCGCCAGCATTCCCGAAAACCCATCGGCTCGCGCGGCTTCTGCGGCGGCCTGCAACCCGGCGCTATCCGCAAAATCGGCGTGCAGGGTATCAAGCGCGAAGACCCCGCAGGCGTGCGCGGTCAGCAGCGTTTGGGTGCGGGCAAACCGGAACGCATCGGTCCATTCGCCGGCCACGTTGCGCTTGCGGGTGGCCCCGATCGCGGCTGACAAGTCTTCCGCGCCCCAGGTTAGGCCCGCCAATCGGGGCGGGGTAGGGGCCGCAGCATAAGCCGGGATGGTGATCGCCGCGGCGGCAGTTTCGCTGACCAGGGGCAGGATCCGGGTGCTGCCCACGGCAATGCCGCACGCGCTTTCCAGTGCATCCAGCGCGGCGGACAGTTCGGCCACATCAGCCGGTCCGGACGATTTGGGCAGCATGATCCCATCGGGCTGACCCGGCATCACGGCGGCCAGATCATCGCGCCACTGGCCGCTGTCGAGCGCGTTGATTCGCACCCACCGCGCCGGGCCGGTGCCGGCGGGATGGGCCTGCAGCCACGCGCACACCATCGCCCGCGCGGCAGGCTTGTTCGCGGGGGTGACCGAATCCTCCAGATCGAGGATCAGCGCATCGGCCCCGGTGCCCAGCGCCTTGGCCTGCTTTTTCTCGCTGTCACCCGGGATGAACAGCCACGACCGGATCGCCATATCGCGGTCCTCGTCAGGCGGGTTGAAGCGCGGGGTAATCGATATACCCGGCATCGCCCGGCAAGTACCAACTGGCCGGAACATTGGTGTTTGGTGCCCATTCGGCCCCGTTGCGGATCCGCCACGGCAGATCGGGGTTCGAAATGAACGGCCGGCCAAAGCTGACCGCATCGCACCGCCCGGAAGCGACATCGGCATCGGCCTGCTCGGCGGTGTAATCGCTGTTGAGCACCAGCGGCCCGGTGTAGATTGAGCGGATCAGCGCATCCTGCGGCGGTACATCGGTGGCGCCGAAGGTGCCGTTCGGGCCGGGCTGGCGCAGTTCGACAAACCCCAGCTTGAGCGCTTGGCACACCCGCGCGGCTTCGCTGAAAATCGCGGCCGGATCGGGATCATCGCAGCCTTGCGAATCGCCGTTGGGCGACAGCCGGATCGAAACCCGCTGTGCTCCCCAGACATCGACGAGCCGTTCCAGCACTTCGCGCATCAGGCGGGTGCGGTTCTGCACGCTGCCGCCATAATCATCGTCGCGCAAGTTGGTCGACAGACGCAGGAACTGATCGATCAGGTAACCGTTTGCCCCGTGCAACTGCACGCCATCGAACCCGGCAGCTTTGGCGCGCGCGGCCCCGGCGGCGTAATCGTCGATCGTGCGCTGGATATCGTCCAGCGTGGCGGCGCGGGCCTGCACGTGCGGCTTGCGGCCAGTGGGGGTGTGCGCATGATCGGGCGCGGTGGTGGCCGAGGCCGAAAGCGGCGCCCGGCCATCAAGGTAATCCGAATGGACGATCCGCCCCATGTGCCACAACTGCATGACGATCCGCCCACCCGCGGCATGGACCGCGTCGGTTACCGGCTTCCAGGCTTCGGCCTGCGCATCGGTCCAGATGCCCGGTGCGGCGTGCCAGCCATGCCCTTCAACGCTGACCGCGGTGGCTTCGGAAATGATCAGGCCGGCCGATGCACGCTGGCGGTAATATTCGGCGATCCGTGCGTTGGGCAGCGATCCGGCATCCGCGCGGCCGCGGGTCAGCGGAGCCATGACGATGCGGTTGGGAGCCTGAATGGCGCCAAGGGCAAGCGGTTGGAACAGGGCTTCGTGCAAGGCATCCTCCGGTCGAAATTGATTTTGCGAATTTAACCGAACGGCTAAGGCAAGGGCATGACGAATGCAACCGCGGGAACATC
>JBDKLL010000041.1:0-3576 GCA_039795595.1 Pseudomonadota bacterium | reverse complement strand
GAAGCGCCGAGTTCGGCTTCTTCGGGGTCGTCGTGTAAACGCGGGTGCAAACGCCACGCTTTTGCGGGTTCTGCTCCATCGCAGGAACCTTGCTCTTGGCCTTCTGCGGCACGCGACCCTTGCGGATCAGCTGGTTGATTGTAGGCATGAAGTACTCTTCACCTTGGTTGTGGCTCAGCCGGACAGGTGAAGAGGATGCGGATCCCGCAAATGCGCCAGCGGCAAGGCCCAAGCCCTGCCCGGTTGCATCGCGAGCCGAAAACGCTCCACCCAGCCGAATGACCGGGTTACTTTGCTGGCTCAAACCCCGGAAAACCGTGGTCCGCACCGGCAATGTTCAGCTCTTGTCCGGAAAAACTCTTCCAGAAGCGGGCGCCCTTATGCGCTACGCACCGCTTGGTCAAGGATTACTTCGCCACGCCAGCCATCAACTAGAGCGCGAATGCTGGCCGTGCCGCCAGCCGCGCCCGCCACGCCGCAATCGCCGGCCGGCCCTCGTCCGGATCGATCCGCAACACCCGCGCGAAATCCAGCGCGACCCCGGCGGTGATATCTGCCAGCGAAAACGCCCCGCCGGCCACCCATTCGCGGTCCGCCATGTGCGCTTCAAATCGAACCAGAAAATCGGCCAGCCGCGCGCGGCCGCGTTCGGCCAGTTCGGGAATCTGGGCGTAATTATCCGGCCCGGGCAGCGCCCGATCCTTCATCGCCGGGGCCGAATTGCGCATCGCTTCGGCGATCGCCATGAAACATTCGGCTTCGATCCGGGCGTTCCAGCTTGCCACCTCGGCCTTTTCGACCGGGGTCCGCCCCAGCAGCGGCGGTTCGGGATAGGCGGCTTCGGCCCAGGCGGTGATCGCCGCGTTATCAGGCAGCACCGTGCCATCATCCAGCACCAGCGCGGGCACCGTCAACGCCGGGTTGATCGCCCGATACGCATCGGACAGCTGCTCTGCCGCCGCCAGATCAACGATCTGGGTGGTATGGGCAATGCCCTTTTCAGCCAGCAGGATCCGGGCACGGCGCGGGCTGGGCGCGCGCGGAAAATCATAAAGCGTGGGCATTGCGCTTACTCCTTCGCCGCCACGGCAACCGGGTGCAGCGGCATCACGCGGGTCAGGAATTCGATCACCGCGGCGTTGAATTCATCGTTCTTGTCCCCGGCCACCATGTGCCCGGCGCCGCGAATGTCGACAATTTCCAATTTGGGAATGCGGCGGCGCAGATCGGCTACGCCATCATCGTCGACAATGTCAGACTTCATCCCGCGCACCAGCAGCGTTGGCACCCGGTCCGTCCAGTCCGCCGCGTCCATCAGATCCAGCAACGCGGCCGGATCGCCCCGCGGATCCTGCATCATGCGTGGATCCCAGTGCCAGTGATACCGCCCATCATCGCCGCGGCGCAGGTTCTTGTTCAGCCCCGACAGATCCTTGGGCCGGGGGCGTTCGGGATAATAGGCCGAAATCGCATCGGCGGCTTCCTCAAGGCTGGCAAAGCCGCGCGGATTGGCGGTCATGAAGCCGCGGATCTTCGCCACACCGGGCTGCGACATCTTAGGCACGATATCAACCAGCACCAGCGCGGCCGGTTCCAGCCCGGTGCACGCTGCGACCAGCGCGGTCAGCCCGCCGAGCGATGCACCAACCAACGCCAAGGGCCGCGACCCATGGCTGGCCACCGCGGCCAGATCGGCCGCACGGGCAGCCATCGAATAATCGCCATCGGGGGACCAGTCGCTATCGCTATGTCCACGCAAGTCATAGTTGATCGCGTAATAGCCCGCCGCGGCCAATTGCACTTCACATTTATCCCAGCTGTGGCGGGTCTGGCCGCCGCCGTGACCAAGAATCACCGTTGGCGCACCTTTTGGCCCGGCAACGTCGGCGGCAAGCGAAAGCCCGCCGGCAATGGGTATGCGAATGGTTTCTGTGTGCATCGTTGGCGCAGGTTGCCCGCCCGCCCCGAGCCGGTCAATCGCAATCTTAACCGCGCGATTAATTAATCGTCGAGCAGTTCGAAATCCTGTTTTTCCGAACCGCAATCGGGGCAATACCAATCGTCCGGAATGTCTTCAAACGGGGTGCCGGGCGCGATCCCCTCTTCCGGTGCGCCCAGCGCCTCGTCAAGGATCCACCCACAGTTTCTGCAACGCCACTTGCGCGTGCCGGGCTGTGCCATCGCCCTACCCTCTCAGTTCGCGGTGAACCGGATCGGTACGTGCTTGGGGCCGCAGACGAAGTTCGAAATCGTCCGTTCACCCGGGCCGTTCATTTCTACGGACTTCAGGCGCTTGAACAGTTCTTCCCACAAGATCCGCATTTCCATCCGCGCCAGGTGCTGGCCGAGGCAAACGTGAACGCCATAACCGAACGCCACTTGCGGATTGCTGGCGCGGTCGATGCGGAATTCGAACGGATCGGCCCACACGGCTTCATCACGGTTGCCCGATTGGTACGACAGCATCAGCCAATCGCCCGCCTTGATCTGTTGCCCGGCAATTTCAACATCGCTGACCGCGCTGCGCATGAAATGCTTCACCGGCGCTTCCCAGCGGATCGATTCTTCGACGAAGGCGTTGATCTTATCAGGATTGGCCTGCATTTCGGCCAGCAAGTGCGGCCGCTCCGCCAGCGCCCACATAGCCCCGGCGGTGGTGTTTGATGTGGTATCATGGCCAGCCGTGGCGGCGATGATGTAATACCCCATCATCTGCCGGTGGTTCAGGTATTCGCCATCGATCTTGGCATTGGCGATCAGGCTGTTGATGTGGTCGGTGGGATTGGCGCGGAACTTCTTCGTTACTTCGGCAAAGTAGTTTTCCAGTTCCATCGTGGTTTCCCACAATGACTTCAGCGCTTCTTCGGGCGACAATTCGGCGCGGGCGCGGTTCAGTTCGGGATCGGCATTGTTGAACAGTTCCTGCGTCAGCTTGAGCATGAACGCTTCGTCTTCCTGCGGCACGCCCAGCACCGTCATGATCACGCGCAAGGGATACAGGAACGCCACATCGGCCGCGAAATCACATTCGCCGTCAAAACTGAGCATATGCTCCACGAATTCGCGGGCGATCCCGCGGATCGATTCCTCCAGTGGCTTGATCGCGCGCGGGGTAACGTGCGGGAACACGATCCCGCGCAAGTCCTTGTGCTCTTTCCCGTCGAGCGAGACGAGGCTGCGGATCAAATTCGGTTCGCCCCCGGTCAGCGCCTTGACCTTGGCCTCGTTTTCGCGGTCTGACAGGAAGGTGGACTTATCGCCATTGTGGAAGATGTCGGGCTGGCGTTCGATCTCCTTGATGTCCGCATGGCGGCTGACCACCCAAAACGGGTCCATGTTATCCAATTCGGCCTTGTCGAGCGGCGCGGTCGCGCGGATTTCGCGGAACGCCTCATCCACCACTTCGCGGACTGAATAAGACTTGGGATCAATGATCGTCTGCGCGAGCTGTTTGGGCAGTGCCATGGGGTGTCCTCTCGATCGTTTCCGCCGGGGGTCTGAGCGCCGTGCCTATGCGACAGGCTTGCCGGAGTCGCATCAAGGCTATAAAACAGTTGGTATACGGTCAACAACTAA
>JBDKLL010000040.1:0-14955 GCA_039795595.1 Pseudomonadota bacterium | reverse complement strand
AGGATCACGGCCACCAACAGGGCGGCAACAATGGCCTGAACGACAGTCAGAAAAACGAAAATGCTGGACATCGGGGTTCCGCGAGAAAAGCTTGGTTGCTGCGCATCTAGGCGCGGTTGGCGTTTGGCGCAAGGCGCGGCACAGTTTGTCGTGCCGTTCGATGCCCGGCAAATGCTGTGGGCCGGGTCACCGCCGCGGGTGGTTTATTCCGAATCCGGCCCGGCCGCAGCCAGCACGATCGCCAGAAAATTTTCCGCTGAAAGGCTGGCACCGCCAACCAGTGCCCCGCCAACATCGTCCGCGCCGAGCAGTTCAACCGCGTTGCTCGCGTTGACCGATCCGCCGTACAAAATCTGCATCGCAGCGCCATCCGTGCCGTAAATCGCAACCAGCTTGGCCCGGATCGCCCGGTGCATCGCGCTGACATCGGCCACCGAAGGCACCCGCCCAGTGCCGATTGCCCACACGGGTTCATACGCCACCGTTACCCGCGCGGCGATATCCCCGCCAACCGGCAACGAACCATCGAGTTGGCCGCAGACCACGGCTTCGGCCTGACCGGCATCGCGTTCGGCTTCGGTTTCCCCGACACAGACGATGACGTCCAGCCCGGCTTCCAGCGCAGCTTCGGCCTTGGTTTTAACCACGGCGTCGCTTTCACCGTGCAGTGCGCGGCGTTCGGAGTGGCCCACGATGACGAAGCCCGCACCCGCGTCCTTCAGCATGGCTGCAGAGACATCGCCGGTGAACGCACCGTTTGTCCGGGTGTGGCAATCCTGCCCGCCAACTTCGATCGCCTGCGCGGCTTCTGCCATCGAATGGACCAGCGTAAATGGCGGGGCGATCGCCACGCGCACGCCCGGATGCCGCGCCGCGCCGCGATCAATCGCGCGGGCTTCGGCCAGCATGGCGCGGGTCCCGTTCATCTTCCAGTTCCCGACGATGTAGGGCCGGTTGGACATGACAAATTCCTCAGTTTGAATAGCCGTGCAACGCATCCACGCCGCTTGCGGGTGCGCCTAGGATAGCGAATCAATGGTTGTCAAAGGGCAACCGCCATCTGTGCACTATCCCGGTCAAACGCATGAAAGTTGCCTGTTGCGGCATTGCGGGATGCGCCAAGGAGCCGTAAAGCCCCGGTCTTGACCTGTGCCCCCCGCGGCGCGCGACTTGTTTGGCGACGGATCTATGCTGCAGATATTCCGCAATTTCTTCGGTTCAAAAATTGGCGTTGGGGTAACCTTGGGCTTCGTTGGCCTAATTTCCCTGGCGTTTCTGGGCGGCGATGTTGCCTCGGGTCTGGGGTTCGGCACCGGTAGCGGCAGTTCGCACCTGGCCAGCGTTGGCGGTTCGCGGGTCGATCAGGGCGATCTCCAGATTGCAGCCAAGCGCCAAGTCGAACGCCTGCGCGAACAAATGCCAACGATGGACATGCGGACATTCGTTGCCGAAGGCGGGGTTGAACAGATCCTCAACAGCCTGATCGATCTGTCTGCGGTGCGCGAATTCGGCAAGGCGCACGATATTGTCATCGGCGATCGCCTGATCGACAGCGAAATCGCCAAGATCCCGCGGGTTCAGGGGCCAGACGGCAAGTTCAGCGAAGCATCGTACCAGATGTTCCTGCGGCAGGAAGGCTTGAACGACAAGCAATTGCGCGATCGGGTTTCCGGGATGCTGATGGAACGGCAATTGCTGTCCGCAACCCAGTTCGGGGTTGGCGTACCGACCGGGGTTGCCCAGCGTTATGCCGGGGTGGTCACCGAACGCCGGACCGGCACGATCATCACGCTTCCGGCCGCGGCATTCGCGCCGGCAACAGCGCCTTCCCCCGCAGAAATTCAAGGCTGGTATGCCTCGCACAAGGCCGATTACACCCTGCCCGAGCGGCGGGTTGTGCGGTTTGCAACGTTTGACAGCAGCATCGTCAAGGCCGTCCTGGCCCCGACCGAAGCGGAAATTGCCGCGCGCTATAATGCCAACAAGGCGCAATACGTCGCATCGGAAAGCCGCAAGGTTTCGCAGCTGGTGCTATCCAGCGAAGCCGCGGCCAAGGCATTGTCGGTTGAGGTTGCTGGGGGCAAGACCCTTGAAGCTGCGGCCGCGGGCAAGGGCTTGTCGCTCGGTTCGCTGGGCACGGTATCGCAAGGCGCGCTGTCGAACCTGACGAGCACGGCAGCCGCACAGGCGGTGTTCGCTGCACCGAAGGGCAAGCTGGTCGGGCCGCTCAAGGCACCGCTCGGTTGGTTGCTGCTGCGGGTCGATGCAGTTGAAGGCAAGGCCGGAAAGACGCTGGATCAGGCCCGCGCCGAACTGGTCAGCCAGATCAGCGCCGAAAAGCAGCGCGCCGCGCTGACCGATTTTTCCGCCCGGATCGAAGACGAATTCAACAATGGCGCATCGCTGGCCGATGTTACCAAGGAACTGAACCTGACGATCACCGCAACCGCGCCGCTGGTCGCCGATGGTTCGGTCTATGGCAAGGCGGATCAGAAGGCGCCTGCGGTGCTGACTAAGCTGATCCAGACTGCCTTCCTGATGGAAGGTGAAGGCCAGCCGCAATTGGCGGAAGTTGAAACGGGCAAGTCGTTCGTGGTCTTCGACGTTTCGGCAATCGAACCGTCGGCCCCGCCGCCGGTGGCAAGCATTCAGGCGCAAATCGCCGCGGATATCCGGTTGGCCAAGGGTGCCGCTGCGGCCAAGGCCGCGGCCGAACGCGTGCAAGCCTTGATTGCGAAAGGCGCAGAACCCGGCGCCGCCATGCAGCAACTTGGCATGGCGGCCCTGCCCCCGGTTGATCGGGTGAATCTGGCGCGCCAGCAGGTGCAGGCAATGGCGCAAACCACGCCGCCGCCGGTGCTGCTGCTGTTTTCGCTGGCCAAAGGCAAGACCCGGCTGATGGCCGCCCCGCGCAATCATGGCTGGTATGTGGTTACGACCCAGACCGTCACCCCCGGGCAGGTCAGCGCGGCCGATCCGCGTCTGGCGCAGTTCAGCCAGAGCATCGCCCAGACGTTCAGCACCGAATACGGTGACCAGATGCGCGCTGCGATGGGGGCCGAAGTTGGCGTGAAGCGCAATGAAACCGCGATCAAGGCCGTGCGCGCACAGCTTGGCGGCGGCAACTGAGCGCCAATCGGATGACCACGATCCGTCCGGAAAACTGGGATGCGGCCAAAGCCGCGCTGGACGCTGGCCGGCCCGGCGTGATCTGGCGCAGGCTGATCGCCGATACCGAAACCCCGGTTGGGGCCGCGGTTAAGCTGATCGAAGACGGCCGCGGTGATTTCCTGCTGGAAAGCGTTGAAGGTGGCGAAGTGCGGGGGCGCTACAGCCTGCTTGGCCTCGACCCCGATCTGGTGTTCCGCGCCAAAGGCCCCGTGGCTGAAATCAACCGTGACTGGCGGCGTGATCGCACGGCCTTCACCGCCCTGCCTGGCGATAGCCTGAGCGAACTGCGCGCGCTGGTGGAAACCTGCAAGTTCGATGTACCGGCGGCGCTGCCCCCGGTGCTGGCCTGTCTGGTCGGCTATTTCGGTTATGAAACTTATGGGCTGGTCGAAAAGCTGCCCCGCCCGGCAGACAATGAACTGGACCTGCCGGATATGCTGTTCGTGCGGCCCGCGCTGATCCTGGTCCTGGATCGGTTGAGCGACGAATTGTTCTGCGTCACCCCGGTCTGGCCTGGGGCGGTTTCGGCCGAGCATACATTGACCGCCGCGCAGGACCGGATCGATCAGGCGCTGCGCCGTTTGGCCCAGCCTGCCAGCCCCATCCCCCATGCGGGCGGCCTGCCCGAACCCACGCTGAACCCGGTGCTGCCGGCCGGCAAATACGCGGAAATGGTGCGCACGGCGCAGGGCTATATCGAAGCCGGCGATATCTTTCAGGTCGTGCTGGCCCAGCGTTTCACCTGCCCGTTCACCCTGCCCCCGCTGGCGCTGTATCGGGCGCTGCGCCGGGTCAATCCATCGCCGTTCCTGTACTTCCTCGACTTGCCGGGTGTGGCGCTGACCGGTTCCAGCCCGGAAATTCTGGTGCGCGTGCGCGATGGCGAAGTGACCATCCGCCCGATCGCCGGCACCCGCCCTCGCGGCAAAACCCCTGATGAGGACAAGGCCAACGAAGCAAGCCTGCTGGCCGATCCCAAGGAGCGGGCCGAACACCTGATGCTGCTGGATCTGGGCCGTAACGATGTGGGCCGGGTGGCCACGGCAGGATCGGTGAAAGTCACGGAGAGCTATACGGTCGAGCGGTATAGCCACGTCATGCACATCGTTTCCAACGTGGTTGGGCAGCTCGATGCCGCCAACCATGATGCGATTGATGCAATGTTCGCGGGTTTTCCGGCGGGCACCGTCAGCGGCGCGCCGAAAGTCCGGGCCTGCGAGATCATCGCCGAACTCGAACCCGAAACGCGCGGGGCTTATGCTGGCGGGGTCGGGTATTTCGCGCCTGACGGCAATCTGGATAGCTGCATCGTCTTGCGTACCGGCGTTATCAAGGACGGAACCCTGCACGTTCAGGCTGGGGCCGGGATCGTCGCCGATAGTGACCCGGCCTACGAACAGCGCGAATGCGAAGCCAAGGCTGGCGCGCTGTTTGCAGCCGCGCGTGAAGCCGTGCGGGTCGTCGCCGATGAGGCCGGTTTCGGGCAATAACCGCGCTGTGCCGGGTTGACGTTGCAGCACTGCGGGGTAGCATCCGGCCATGCGCAAATTGCTCCTCTCGCTCGCCCTGTTGGCCGCTCCGCTCGCCGCGCCCCTTCATGCCGAAGACTGGCAAAAACGCGCCAGCGAAACCGAAATCGACCTGAAGGACTTCCGCTTTGCTACCGGGGAAGTTGCCCCGCGTTTGCGGATGCACGTAACCACGCTGGGAACGCCGCACCGCGATGCGCACGGTGAAATCGATAACGCGGTGATGATCCTGCATGGCACCGGCGGCACGGGCGGGCAGTTCTTCCGCCCCGGCTTTGCCGATGAGCTTTACGGCCCCGGGCAACCGCTCGACATCACCCGATATTACGTGATCCTGCCGGACAATATCGGTCACGGCAAAAGCGCCAAGCCCAGCGATGGCCAGAAGCTGGCGTTTCCGCATTATGACTATGACGATATGGTCCACGCCCAGCAGCGCCTGCTGACCGAAGGATTGGGCGTAAACCACCTCCAGCTGATCCTTGGCACGTCGATGGGCTGCATGCACGCCTTCGTCTGGGGTGAAACTTATCCCGGCTTTGCCCGGCGTTTGGCCCCGTTTGCCTGCAACGCCGTGGAAATCGCCGGGCGCAACCGGATGTGGCGCAAGATGTCGATCGATGCGATCGAAGCCGATCCGCTGTGGAACGGCGGCAACTATACCGCCCAGCCCGAACAGGGGCTGCGCACGGCGCGCTATATTTCGATGATTGCCGGCGCAAACGCGTGGGGCCTGCAACAGCAATACCCCACCCGGGCCGCGGCCGAAGCCTATCTGGCGCAAAGTTATGCCGCGCGTGCTGCGGGGGATCTCGATGCCAACGATCAGATCTATCAGATCGATTCATCACGCAACTACAACCCCGCGCCGCGATTGGCGCAGATCACCGTCCCGGTGTTGTGGATCAACAGTTCGGATGATTTCATCAACCCGCCGGAACTGGGCATCGCGCAGGAACAGGTCAAGCTGATGCCTAATGCGCGCTTCATCCTGCTGCCGTTCAGCCCGGAAACCCGCGGCCACGGCACCCACACCGCGGCAAAGTTCTGGAAGGACGAGTTGGCGAAATTACTGGCGAAATGACCGTTGCAGCGGTAGAGCGCCGCGCATGAGCGCGACCGCCCCCACATTTGCCAAGACCCCGGCTGAAATCCTGGTCATCGACAACTATGACAGCTTCACCTGGAACCTCGTCCATTACCTGATGGAACTGGGTGCCAAAGTTGAAGTGGTCCGCAACGATGCCATTACCGCGCAGCAGGCGGTGGCATCCGGGGCCAAGGGGTTTCTGATTTCGCCCGGCCCCTGCACCCCGAACGAAGCCGGGATCAGTTTGGATCTGGTTGGGGCTTGCGCGGCAGCTGGCTTGCCTTTGCTGGGGGTTTGCCTTGGCCACCAATCGATCGGGCAATACTTTGGTGGTCAGGTGGTGCGCGGCGGGTTGATGCACGGTAAAACTTCGCCGGTAACGCACGATGGCACCGGGTTGTTTGCGGGCCTGCCCTCGCCTTTCATCGCCACGCGCTATCATTCGCTGATCGTAGATGATGTGCCGGATGGCCTCGTGGTCAACTGCACGTCGGACGATGGCCACGTAATGGGCTTTCGCCACGTGGAGCTGCCGATCCACGGCGTGCAGTTCCACCCCGAAAGCATCGCCACCGAACACGGCCACGCCATGCTGGCCAATTTCCTGCAGATCTGCGGCCTGTCGGTGCGCGAACTGACATGAACCGCCTGCCCGATACCGATCTTGCGCTGGACGAGGTCGAAGCCGAAGCCGCATTCGGTGCGGTGCTGGATGGTACCGTATCCGATGATGCCATCGCCAGCTTTCTGATCGGCCTGTCCGAACGCGGCGAAACCGCGTCTGAAATTACCGGCGCAGCACGGGCGATGCGCGCGCGGATGATCCCGATTTCCGCTCCGGCCAATGCCATTGATGTTTGCGGCACCGGCGGTGATGGGATGCATACGCTGAATGTCTCCACGGCAGTCAGCCTGGTGGTTGCGGCCTGCGGCGTTCCGGTGGCCAAACACGGCAACCGCGCGGCCAGTTCCAAGGCCGGCACCGCCGATACGTTTGAAGCGCTGGGGCTGAACCTTGATCGCGTGGCCGAAACGGCAGAGCAGAGCCTGCAAGATCTGGGCATCTGCTTTCTATTTGCCGGCCGGCATCATCCGGCGATGGGCCGGATCATGCCGATCCGCAAAGCGCTTGGCCGGCGCACGATTTTCAACCTGATGGGGCCGCTGGCCAATCCCGCGCAAGTCCGCCGGCAGCTCGTCGGCATCGCGCGCCCGGCCTATGTTCCGATTTATGCCGAAGCCCTGCTGCGGCTGGGGACCGATCATTCGCTGGTTGTTTCCGGCGATGAAGGGCTGGATGAATTGAGCCTGGCGGGCGGCAATGAACTGGCCGAAGTCAAGGATGGCGTACTGGCCATGCGCCGCGCGACCCCTGCCGACGCCGGACTGGCCAACGCACCGATCGATGCCATTCGCGGCGGCGATCCGGCCCACAACGCGGCGGCACTGCGCCGGTTGCTGCAGGGCGAAACGGGGGCATACCGCGATGCGGTGCTGTTCAATGCCGCCGCCGCGCTGATCGTTGCCGGGGAAGCGGGCGATTGGCATGCAGGCGTTGAAGAAGCCGCCGAGGCGCTTGACAAGGGGCTGGCCAACGCGCTGCTCGACTGCTGGATCGAGATGGTGAAATGACCGACAAGCTAACTGAAATTTGCACCACCAAACGCGCCGAAGTGGCTGTGCGCAAGCCGTTGGCCAGCCTGTCGACGCTGGATCAGCGCGCCGCCACGCAAACCCCGCCGCGGGGGTTCCGGGCTGCGCTTGAAGTCAAGGCGGCAGACGGCTTTGCCCTGATCGCCGAAATCAAGAAGGCCAGCCCCTCAAAAGGGCTGATCCGCGCCGATTTCGATCCGCCAGCCCATGCCCGCGCGTATGAAGCTGGCGGCGCAGCGTGCCTTTCGGTGCTGACCGACGCCCCGTATTTTCAGGGACATGAAGATTACCTGATCGCAGCCCGCGCGGCCTGCAATCTGCCGGTGCTGCGCAAGGATTTCATGGTCGATCCGTGGCAAGTGGCCGAAGCCCGCGCGATCGGCGCGGATGCGATCCTGATCATCGTGGCCGCGCTGGACGATGTCCTGATGGCTGAAATCGAAGCCGCTGCGCTGGACCGCGGGATGGACGTGCTGGTGGAAGTGCACAACGAAGCTGAAATGGAGCGCGCAGCCCGGCTGCACAGCCGCCTGATCGGGGTTAACAACCGCGATCTGAAGCGCTTCGTCACCGATATCGGCACGACCGAAAGGCTCGCACCGCTGGCCCCGGCCGGCACGTTGCTGGTCAGCGAAAGCGGGATCAACGGCCATGCCGATCTGGTGCGGCTGGCGCCGTGCGGGGCGCGCACGTTTCTGGTCGGGGAAAGCCTGATGCGGCAAACCGATGTTGCCGCGGCCACCCACGCGTTGCTCCATGGCTGAATTGACCCACCTCGATGCGGCCGGCAACGCGCGCATGGTCGATGTCGGCGGGAAGCCACAGACCCAGCGGGTGGCGATTGCCGCCGGGCGGATCACGATGTCGGCTGCCGCACTATCCGCCATTCGCAGCGGCGATGCCCCCAAAGGGGATGTGCTGGCCGCGGCCCGCATCGCCGGGATCATGGCGGCCAAGAAAACCGCCGAACTAATCCCACTGTGCCACCCCTTGGCGCTGGATTCGGTGACGCTTGATTTTGCTTTCGAAGACACCGGCCTGCGGGCCACGGCAACCGCGGCGTTAACCGGACGCACCGGGGTTGAAATGGAAGCGCTGACCGCGGTTTCAGTGGCGTTACTGACGATTTACGACATGGCCAAGGCGCTCGACAAAGGCATGGTCATTACCGATCTGCGCCTGATCGAAAAGCGCGGCGGCAAGTCTGGCGATTGGCGGGCACCCGCCTGATGGCCGGGCTGCTGACGCTTGAAGAAGCGCAAGCCCGGTTACTGGCGCTGGCTAATCCGTTGCCCGTTGAACGGGTGCCGGTGGACGAAGCGCTCGAACGTTTCCTTGCCGAAGCGCTGATCGCACGCCGAACCCAGCCCGCCGCGGATCTATCCGCGATGGACGGTTATGCCATGCGCGCCGAAGACCTGCCGGGGCCATGGCAGGTGATTGGCGAAAGTGCGGCCGGGCATCCCTTCGTTGGCACGGTTGGCGCTGGCACCGCGGTGCGGATTTCAACCGGTGCCCATTTGCCCGCCGGAGCAGATATGGTCCTGTTGCAGGAAGATGCGCTGCGCGAAGGCGCGGCGTTATCGTTGCGCGGGGAGCCGCCGGTGCCGGCCCATCGTCACGTGCGCCATTGTGGCACGGATTTTGGCGATGGCGTGCCCCTGCTGGCGGCCGGAACCCGGCTGGGGCCGGCGCAACTGGCACTGGCAATCGGGGCCGGCCACAACCGGCTGGCCGTGCGCCGCCGCCCAAGGGTGGCAATTCTCGATTGTGGCGATGAACTGGCGGCCGATCCCGCCGCATGCCTGCCGCACCAGATCCCCGCCAGCAACGGGGTGATGCTGGCCGCACTGACCGCATCGCTGCCCTGCGCAATCGATCGGCTGGGCCCGGTGGCAGATCAGCTCGACGCGTTGATCGCCACGCTTGATCAAGCCAGCGATGCGGATGTTGTGGTGACCAGCGGCGGAGTTTCGGTGGGCGATCACGATCTGCTGCGCCCGGCGCTTGAAGCATGGGGCGCAGAGCTTGATTTCTGGAAGGTCGGGATCAAACCGGGCAAACCGTTGCTGGTGGCGCGGCGGGATGCGCAAGTAATCATCGGCCTGCCCGGCAATCCGGTGTCGAGCTATGTCACCGCCTATCTGTTCGTGCTGCCGTTGCTGCGGGCCTTGCTGGGCAGTGCCACGCCCCTGCCGCGCGCGATCGCGGTGCCAGCGGCCGAGGCCCTGCCCGCCGGCGGCAATCGCCGCGAATTCCTGCGCGCGCATTGGGATGGACACAACGTCAGCGCGCGGATCAACCAGGATAGCGGCGCGCTGGCAACGATGGCCGCCAGCAACGCGCTGATCGATCGTCCGATCGGGGCACCGACAGTACCAGCGGGAGCGATGGTCCCGGTCTATCTGCTGGATGGCGGCGCAAGCGCTTGACTTGATCGGCAATGTTGCTTACTTGTTCCGCATTCGTTCACTGAACGGTGCTGGAACATTCCGTTTCTGCACCGTCTCTACGGAGAAACGCGTCATGCTCACCCGCAAGCAGCACGAACTGATCCGCTTCATTCAGGCCCGGCTCGAATCATCCGGGGTTTCCCCTTCGTTTGAAGAAATGAAGGAAGCGCTCGATCTGAAATCCAAATCGGGGGTACATCGCCTGATTTCGGCTTTGGAAGAACGCGGGTTCATTCGTCGCCTGCCCAATCGCGCCCGCGCGCTGGAAGTGTTGCGGCAGCCGGATGATGTTGGCGGCAAGGCACCGATGCGCGCAGCCAATAGCAATGCTGGCGCGGCCGCCGCGGTTATCCGCCCGCCCGCCGCGGCCCCTGCCCCGGCTAACGACGTGATCGAAATTCCGCTCCATGGCCGGATCGCCGCCGGCGTCCCGATCGAAGCGATGGAAACTTCGTCGATGCTGCCGGTTCCCGCGGCACTGTTGGGATCGGGGGAACACTATGCCCTCGAGGTATCGGGCGATTCGATGATCGAAGCCGGGATCTTCGATGGTGATTATGCCCTGATCCGCCGCACAGATACCGCGCGCGACGGGGAAATTGTGGTGGCGCTGGTCCGCGGCGAAGAAGCAACCCTGAAGTACTTGCGGCGTGAAAACGGCCAAGTCCGGCTTGATCCGGCCAACGCCGCGTACGAACCACAGATCTACCAACCGGGTGAAGTGGTGGTTCAGGGCAAACTTGCCGGATTGCTGCGCCGCTATCACTGATCAGGCGGCCGCTTGAATTGAAGTGATTGGGGTTAAGGTATCTGGGGGGTGTGGGATTATCGCGCCCCAGTTACTCGCCCCGCCACCAGCCGTGGTTGCCCGCCTCGTCGGCAACGCTGTGCACAGCGGCGCTGTGCAAATCGATCGCCAGCCCGCCGGTTCGGGCCAAGCTGGCCCCATCGGCCTTGATCCAGCGCGGATGGCAACTGGTGGGCAAGCGGCGCTCGGCCACCACCAGGTCCGCCCGGTCACAGGCCGCGGCCAGTTCGCGTTCGCGGATCGGGGCATCGCTGCGGACCATCAGCAATTGCCAGGTTCGCTCGCCGCGGGTGATGGCCAGCGCGCAGACATCGGCGTTGCAGCGTGCTCCGGGCCAGCTAGCGAGTGGTCGGATCGCCCCCCGCATTCCGGCAAGTTCGGTCAAATTTTCACGAGCATATTCGCTGCGGCTATCGCGCAGCACCAGCAGTGTCTGATCGGCTTCGCCGGTGATGCCAAGGTGATGTCCGTCACCTGAAACCAGCACATCGGGCGGGCGGATCAGCACCAACCCGATCCCGCCGATCAGGGCCGGCAGCAGTCCCCAGCAACGTACCCGGCCACTCCACAACGCCAGCCACAGTCCGCCTGCGACGAACAGCGCAAAATCGCCGCGCCCCATTGCCGGCAAGGTGGTGACCGCCCCCGGCAAGGCGGCAGTCCAGTGCGCCAAGGCCAACAAAAGTTCGAGCGACTTGCCCGCCAGCCACCAGAACGGCGCACCACCGCCCACAAGATCAAACAATAACCCCAGCGCAATCAGCGGCATGGAAGCAACTGTTGTAAGCGGGATCGCCACGACATTCGCCACCGCGCCGTATCCCCCGGCGCGGTGGAAGTGGAACAAGCCGATCGGCAACAACGCCAGTTCGATGACGATCCCGGTCAGCAGCAGCGATCCCAACTGGCGCAGCCCGTGCGCCCACCACGGTTCAATCCGCGCGGCGAACCACGCGCGTACGGGTTGCGCCCCGTGCAGCGCAACAATCGCGATCACTGCGGCAAAGCTCATCTGGAAGCTCGGTCCGATCAGGGCTTCGGGCCAGAACACCAAGACCAGCGCGCCCCCCACCGCCACCATGCGCATCGACAACGCTTCGCGCCCCAATGTCAGCGCCAGCAACACCAGCACCGCGCCGATGCAACTGCGCACGGTCGGCACTTCGGCACCGGTCAACACGGTGTAGCCAATGCCCGTGGCCGCACCGGCCCCCGCGGCCAGCAGCGGCAATCGCACCCGCAGCGCCAGCCACGGAAACAGCGCCAACACCCGCAGCACGATAAAGTAAGCCGCGGCGATCACCGCGCTGACGTGTAGCCCGCTGATCGACAGCAAGTGGGTTAACCCGGCATCGCGCATCGCTGCTTCATCGGCGCGGTTGATCGCGCCGCGATCCCCGCTGGCAAATGCGGCCGCAATTGCGCCGGGTGAACCGGACAGGTTCCGGCGGACGTGGTTTGACAGCGCGCGCTGCAATTCGGCGATGGAGCCATTGGCCCCGGCCGGTTCGATCACCGTAATTGGTCCAAGCGCGGTTCCCGTGGCCGCCAGCCCGGAAAACCACGCCGCCCGCGCAAAATCATAGCTGCCCGGCAGCATCGGCGGCGCAGGCGGCATCAATCGCGCTTTGACCCGGATCAGCGCCCCCTTGCCCAGCCCCGCACGATCAGCCCCGCTATCGGCTTTTAGCCTGATGGTGATGGCCCGGCCCGTGGTTGGTTCACGGATTGCCAGCATCAGCCTGAGCCCCCCTTCTGCCGGACGGTCTTCGCGCGCCAGCACCCGACCTTCGATCATCCCGGCGCTGGCGTGTGCAATTGCTGGCGTACCGATCAGGGTCGATTTCGCCCAGACAAGGCCGCACCCGGCCGCCACTGCCAGCGCGCACGCGATCACCGCTTGGCGCAAGTGCGGCGCGCGGCCATCGCGGTGGGCAAGGCTGGCCGCCCCGGCTGCGATCACCGCGGCCAGCCCGATCAGGTCAAGCCATGCTGGCCAGCCCGGCAGCACGAACCATGCGGCAATCCCGCCTGCAAAAGCCACCACCAGCCACGGTACCCGATCGAATCCCGCCGCGGCCAAGAATGCCTCGATCCCGCGAAGTCCGCTTGCCAAGTTCACGCGGTTGCGCCAATGGCTATGTTGCAGTGCAGCGCCATCGGACGCGGCATGCTGTAACGATCGATCTGGCGGCACGTTGCTGGCCATGGATGACACAGAACAGGAAGGCACGATTGATGGCAAGCAATAGCGTAAACGAAGCAGCGGCAACGGGTCGCGGCGTCGTCACGCGGTTTGCGCCATCACCGACCGGCTACCTGCATATCGGCGGTGCGCGTACCGCGCTGTTCAACTGGCTGTTCGCCCGCCACCACGGCGGCAAGTACCTGCTGCGGATCGAGGATACCGATCGTGCGCGCTCTACCGAACCGGCCATCGCCGCAATTTTTGACGGTCTGGAATGGCTGGGCCTGATGGGGGATGAACCCGCGACGTTCCAGTTCGCGCGTTCGGATCGCCATGCCGCAGTAGCGCATGCGCTGCTGGCATCGGGCCATGCCTATCGCTGCTATCTGACGCAGGAAGAACTGGCTGCCCGCCGCGAAGCCGCGCAGGCCGAACGCCGCCCGTTCCGGATCGTCAGCGAATGGCGCGATGCCGCACCGGAAACATGGCCGACTGATCTGCCCTATGTGGTGCGGATCAAGGCCCCGCGCGATGGCGAAACCACCATCGCCGATGAAGTGCAAGGCCCGATCACCGTGGCCAATGCTGAACTGGATGATTTCATCCTGCTGCGTTCGGATGGCACGCCAACGTATATGCTGGCCGTGGTGGTTGACGATCATGACATGGGCGTAACCCACGTGATCCGCGGCGATGACCATATCAACAACGCGTTCCGGCAGTTGCTGATCATCCGGGCGATGCACGCGGTCGAAGGGGGCTGGCCTGATCCGGTCTATGGCCACGTACCGCTGATCCACGGCGCGGATGGGGCCAAGCTATCCAAGCGGCACGGCGCCTTGGGCGTGGATGCTTACCGCGATGACATGGGGATCCTGCCCGAAGCCCTGTTCAATTACCTGCTTCGGCTTGGCTGGGGCCACGGCGATGATGAAATCATCAGCCGCGAACAAGCGGTCGAATGGTTCGATATCGGCCATGTCGGCAAAGGCGCGTCGCGGTTTGACATGGCCAAGCTGTTGAACCTCAATGGCCATTACTTGCGCGAAGCCGACGATGCCCGATTGGCTGCACTGGTGGCCCCGAAACTGGGGGGCAACGCTGATCTGGCGCTGCTGGAAACGGCCATGCCGGTGCTGAAAGTGCGCGCCAAGGATGTCAACGAACTGGCTGCCAGCGCAGCGTTCCTGTTTGCCCAGCGCCCGCTGACGATCGAAGACAAGGCCGCCGCCTTGTTGACCGACGATGCCCGCGCGCTGCTGGGGCAGGTCCATGCCCGGATCACCGCCGCAGCAGATTGGACCCTGCCGACACTGGAAGCCGCGCTCAAGGCGATGGCAGAAGAATTGGGGCTTGGTCTTGGAAAGCTTGCGCAACCCCTAAGGGCCGCGCTAACGGGGCAAACAACCTCCCCGGGTATATTTGATGTTTTGGTGCTGCTCGGTAGGGAAGAGAGCCTTGCGCGGATTGCCGCGCAGGTCACTGTTCCTGCCAGCCAGCTTGAGGAGTAAGACAGGTGGGCAACCAGGCAAAGTTGAGCGCGGACGGCAAGGATTTCGACCTTCCAGTCCTTTCGGGCAGTGTCGGGCCGGATGTGATCGACATCCGCAAGCTCTATGGCCAATCGGGCATGTTTACATATGACCCGGGGTTCACCTCGACCGCCAGCTGCGAAAGCGCGCTGACGTACATCGATGGCGATGAAGGCGTCTTGCTGCACCGCGGTTACCCGATCGGCCAGCTTGCCGAACATTCCAGCTTCATGGAAGTTTCGTACCTGCTGCTCAACGGCGAACTGCCGAGCAAGGCCGAACTGGAGCAGTTCTCCAACACGATCACCCGCCACACGATGGTGCACGAACAGCTGAGCAGCTTTTACAGCGGGTTCCGCCGCGATGCCCACCCGATGGCGGTGATGTGCGGCGTGGTGGGCGCGCTTTCCGCGTTCTATCACGATTCCACCGACATTGCCGATCCGGTGCAGCGCAAGATCGCCAGCCACCGCCTGATCGCCAAGATGCCGACGATCGCGGCCATGGCGTACAAGTATTCGGTCGGCCAGC
>JBDKLL010000039.1:0-7737 GCA_039795595.1 Pseudomonadota bacterium | reverse complement strand
TGACCACGGTTGGTGAAAAGGGCTTCGTCGTGGCCGATGCGCCCGAAGCCACCAAGGAAAGCATCGTTCAGGCGATCAAGGATTCCGGCGCCGAAGTGCTGATCAACTTCCTGCCCGTGGGCTCGCAGGAAGCGACCGAATTCTACATGGAATGCGCGCTTGAAGCGGGCGTGGCGGTGGTCAACTGCATGCCGGTGTTCATTGCTTCGAAGCCGGAATGGGAAGCCAAGTTCCGCGCCAAGAATATCCCGATCGTGGGTGACGACATCAAGGCCCAGGTTGGCGCCACGATCGTCCACCGCGTGCTGTCGAGCCTGTTCGCCGCCCGCGGCGTGACGGTTGAGCGCACCTACCAGCTCAACACCGGCGGCAACACCGATTTCATGAACATGCTCGATCGCCAGCGGCTGGGTTCCAAGAAGGAATCGAAGACTGAGGCCGTTCAGGCCATGCTGGCGCAGCGCCTTGAAGACGAAAACATCCACGTCGGCCCGTCGGACTATGTGCCGTGGCAGAAGGACAACAAGCTGTGCTTCCTGCGCCTTGAAGGGCTGCAGTGGGGCAACGTGCCGATGGAACTGGAACTGCGCCTCTCGGTGGAAGACAGCCCGAATTCGGCCGCCTGCGTGATGGACGCGATCCGCTGTGCCAAGGTGGCGCTGGAACGCGGCGAAGGCGGGGCGCTGATCGGCCCGTCGGCCTACTTCTGCAAGCACCCGCCGGAGCAGTTCAACGACGATCTGGCTGCCCAGATGGTTGATGAATACGTGTCGGAAGCGCCGCTCGCCGCTGAATAAGCCGGGCTGCGCAAAACACCATGGACGGCGCCGGTCGGTTCTGCTGACCGGCGCCGTGATTGTTTTCAGCGGAAGCACATCATGGATGCATTGATCATCGCCGCCGGGTTCGGCAGCCGCCTGCGGGATATTTCGGATTCCAAACCGATGACCCCAGTGGCCGGCATCCCCTTGCTTGAACTGGGTGTCCGGCAGGCCAAGGCCGCCGGGGTGCAGCGCGTGGTGGTGGTTACCGGGCACGAGGCCGAGCGGCTCGAAGCGGGTTTGCCGGCGCTGGCCGAGCGCGCGGGGATCCCGGTGGTGGCGCAGCGCGTCGAAGATTGGTCGAAGCCCAATGGCTGGTCGGTGATGGCTGGGGCCAGCGTGATTGCCGGCGATTACCTGCTGATGATGTCGGATCACATCTTTTCCGCGCCGATCCTGTCGGGCCTGGCGCGGCAGGGTGGGGCGGATCGCGGGGTTACCCTGGCGATCGATCGGCGCTGCGACAATCCGCTGGTCGATCCCGATGATGCCACTTGGGTCAAACTGGACCCGCGCGGATACATCACCGCGATCGGCAAGACCATTGCGCCTTACGATGCGGTTGATTGCGGGGCCTTTATGGCAACCCCGGAATTGGCCTGCGCCATTCAGGCGGCAATCGATGCTGGCAAGGCCGGCAGCCTATCCGATGGGATGCAGCGGTTGGCCGATGCCGGCCGGGCGGCAACGTACGATATCGGCCATGCATGGTGGCTCGACGTGGATGACCCGCGCGCCCATGCGCTGGCCGAAGCGCAGGCCCCGCGCGAACTGCCGGAGATCTACGGTTTATAAACCTTGATGTGAGCCGCGCGGTTCAGCTTACGGGTATTTCATCGTGATATGCGTGGTCAGCCCGGGTTTCGGCACCGCGATCCGCACCGATTTGAACGACGGCAGCCCGGCCAGCGTGGCCGGATTGTTTGAAAACCCGAACCCTTCGGCGGGCAGCCCCAGGCTGGTCCGGTCAAAACTGCGGTTGGCGTTGGTATCGTGATAGAGCGCGAGGGCATAGACCCCGGGCTTCGGCACAAAAATGCAGCCGCGGGTGATGCCGCTGCGGGCGTCGACCCGACCGACGTAAAGTGACCCGTGCTTGATCAGGAACTTGCTGGAATCATCGGCATAGAGCGTGATCGCAACCAGTCCGCCGTCATCGCGCACTCCATCAACCACAACATTCAACCACGTTGCGCTGGGGGTGCCGGTGCAGCCGGCCGGCGCGGTCGCCGGCGCTTGCGCCATGGCTGGGGTTAGGCAGCATGCGGTGATGCCTATGGCAATGGCCCGCAGGGTCGCCGGGATGGCGCGGCGCACCGTGGTGCGGAAAGGGGGGGGCAGGGTCATGGGCATTTATCCTGTGGTGGTGGCAACTGGCCCGAACCGGTTGCCGCGTCCGTTAACTTTTACCTGTGATTCGCGCCGTGAATAGGGTTTGAATTGGGCAGAAATGGGTCAACCTGTCGCGGCCCGCGGGGTGTTGGTCGCACCCGGCGGCAAAGTCGCAGATACTGTGTGGAAAAGGCCGGGGTGCGGCTTGTCGCCCCCAGATGTGGTGGGTAATCGCCGGTCAAGGAGCCGTGTTCCAGCCATGTCCAGCCCATTGATTTCGCCGTCGATCCTGTCCGCCGATTTCGCCCGGCTGGGCGAAGAAGTCCGCGCGGTCGACGCCGCCGGGGCAGATTGGATCCACGTGGATGTGATGGACGGGCATTTCGTGCCGAACATCACGATCGGCCCGATGGTGGTGAAGGCCCTGCGCCCGCACACGCAAAAGCCGCTCGATGTGCATCTGATGATTTCACCGGTCGATGGGTATATTCAGGCCTTCGCCGATGCCGGGGCGGATATCATCACGGTCCATCCGGAAGCCGGGGCGCATACCCACCGTACGGTGCAGGCGATCAAGGCCACCGGCAAGCTGGCCGGCATTTCGCTCAACCCAGCCACCCCGGCGAAGATGCTGGATTATCTGATCGACGATATCGATCTTGTCCTGGTGATGAGCGTGAACCCCGGTTTTGGCGGGCAGAGCTTCATCACCAGCCAGCTGCGCAAGATCGAAGCGGTCCGCAAGATGATCGACAAGACCGGACGCGACATTCGGTTGCAGGTGGATGGCGGGGTTGATGTGGCAACCGCGCCGCTCTGCGTATCGGCGGGGGCCGATGTGCTGGTGGCTGGAACCGCCACGTTCAAAGGTGGTCCGGATTGTTACGCGGCCAACATCGCCGCGCTCAAGCAGGCCCGTTAAACGATGGCCGATGCCCATGCCAGCGGCGGCGACCGGGCGCGCGACGGCGAAAATGCATTGCCGAATGATGATCTGACCAGCCTGTTCGACGATGATGATGCCGCACTGGCGCTGGCGGGTGAACCGCAAGGACAAGTGATCGAACCCGGCCGAGCGCTGGCATTGGCCAATTTTGCGCTGCCAGCGATCAGCACCGGGGATCGGCTGGTGCGGTTTGCCTATCGGCTGGGGTTGACCGGTTCCGGGGTGTCCGGGGCGTTTCGCAAACCGCAAAAGACCCGGCTGTTGGCGACCGTGCTTAATCCGCTTGCCGGAAATCGCGTGGCGGGCACGGCCCTGCGTGCCGGGCATTTTCTGGTGCATGGCGTCAAGGCACCCACCGCACAGGTCGATTTCGCGGGCGCGGCACGCATGGCGCCACCGCTTGAACGGGTGGTGCATTCTTTCGCCTGGCTGGCTGACCTTGAAGCCTGCGCCCCGCGCGAACAGGTTGCCCCGGTGGCGGAAAAGATCCTGTCGGCATGGCTGACGGCCAATCCCAAGGTTCCGGCCCGGCCGGGCAAAGGTCCGGCGTGGAGCGTGGGCAATGCCGGACAGCGCGAACTGAACTGGCTGGTCCACGCGCCGCTGATCCTTTCAGGGTCTGACAAGGCCCTGCGCGCCCGGATCCTGACCGCGCTGACCGAAACCGCCCGCTGGTTGGATCGCAACGTCGGCCGGGCCGAAGATCGGCTGGCCGAAGTGGCCGGGTGGTGCGGGATCGTGGCGGCCGGGCTGCTGCTGCCCGAAGGCAAGCCGCGGCGGCTCTATGGCGAAGCGGGATTGATCCGCGCGCTGGGCGAACTGGTTGGCGACGATGGCGGGGTGCTGGCCCGCGCGCCCTTGCAGCAGATCGAAGCGATCGCGCTGATCGTCCGTTTGCGGGCTTGCTATGCCGCGGTGCGGCGCGATCCGCCGCCGGCACTGGAAGCGATCCTGAGCCTGCTGGTCCCGCCGTTGCTGGCGTTGACCCATGGCGATGGTTCGCTGGGTAGCTGGCAGGGGGCATGGGCGATTGATGGGGCGGAACTATCCACCTTGATCGCCGCCACCGGGGTGCGCACGCGCCCGCTGCGTGATGTTCGCCAATGGGGTTATCAGCGCGCGGTGGCGGGCAAGGCAATCTTGCAGTTCGATGCCGCACCGCCGCCATTATCCAAACATACCCGATCGGGCTGCGCATCGACGCTGGCGTTTGAGTTGAGCCATGCCGGGCAGCGGCTGATCGTGAACTGCGGCGGCGCGGCCTGCGCCGGCGGGCAGGTGCCGGTGCGCCTTGAGCAGGGTCTGCGGGCCACCGCCGCGCATTCCACATTGACGCTCGACGATGCCAATTCGACCGCGGTGGTGATCGGCGGCAAGCTCGGCACCGGCGTTTCGGAAGTTGAAATCGAGCGGCGCACGCTGGCCGGCGAAAAAGGCAGTGGGGCAACCCGGCTTGAAGCCAGCCACAACGGCTATGCCGCGCGTTATGGCCTAACCCATCGGCGGATCCTGATCTTGCGCGATGATGGCACCGAATTGCGCGGCGAAGACATGCTCGTCCCCGCGACCAGCAAGGGCAAGAACGGCAAAGTCGGTTTTGCGATCCGGTTTCACGTTGGCGCGGGGATCCAGGTGGTCGCTGCGGATGATGGACAGGGCGCAGGTCTGGCGTTGCCCGATGGCAGTTATTGGCAGTTCCGGGCCGGGGGCGGGCAAGTCAGTGTCGAAGAATCGCTGTGGACCGACGGTCAGGGACGGCCGCAACTGATCGCGCAGCTGGTGGTGCATGGCCTGGTTTCGCGCGGCGGCGGCAATTTCGCCTGGCTGCTGAAGAAAATGAGCTGAAACTCGATCGAATGGCCACGCGGGGTGTGGCCAAATCGCGCGAAAGCCCTAAGGGAACGCGCATCGCTTAACGCCAGAACCCGGGACCGATTCCATGACCGAAGTTACGATCCGCCGCGCCCTGCTTTCCGTATCCGACAAGACCGGGCTGGTCGAACTGGGACAAGCGCTGGCCGCGCGCGGGGTTGATCTGGTGTCCACCGGCGGCACCGCCAAGGCGCTGCGTGATGCCGGACTGGCGGTGCGCGATATTTCCGATCTTACCGGCTTTCCGGAAATGATGGATGGGCGGGTAAAGACCCTTCATCCCAAGGTTCACGGCGGCCTGCTGGCCGTGCGCGACAATCCCGAACACGCCGCGGCGATGGCCGAGCACGCAATCGGCGCGATCGATCTGGTGGTGGTCAACCTCTATCCGTTCGAAGCGACTGTCGCGAAAGGCGCGGATCGCGACGAGATCATCGAAAACATCGACATCGGCGGACCGTCGATGGTGCGTTCGGCGGCCAAGAACCATGCTTTCGTCGCGATCGTGACCGATCCGGCTGACTATGCCGAACTGCTCGCCGAACTGGACCAGACCGATGGCGCCACCCGCCTGCCGTTCCGCAAACGGTTGGCGGCGCGCGCCTATGCCGCGACCGCGGCCTATGACGGCATGATCAGCCAGTGGTTCGCCTTTGCCGATCAGCAGGAACAGTTCCCGGAAATGCTGGCGGTTAATGGCCGCCGTTCGGAACAGCTGCGCTATGGCGAAAACCCGCATCAGCAGGCTGCGCTGTATGTCCCGGTTGGTCCGCATATCCGCGGCATTGCGCAGGCCCGCCAGCTGCAGGGCAAGGAACTGTCGTACAACAATTACAACGATGCCGATGCCGCGCTGGAACTGTGCGCCGAATTCCGCGGCCAAGATCCGGCGGTGGTAATCGTCAAGCATGCCAACCCGTGCGGCGTGGCCCAAGGCAAGAGCCTGCTGGAAGCGTGGCAGGGCGCGCTGGCCTGTGATGACGTTTCGGCGTTTGGCGGGATCGTTGCGGTCAACACTACGCTTGATGGTCCCACGGCCGAGGCGATCTGCGAAATCTTCACCGAAGTGGTGGTGGCCCCGGCCGCGGACGATGCCGCGATCGCCGCTTTTGCCCGCAAGAAGAACTTGCGCCTGTTGCTGACGGGCGATCTGCCCGATCCGCGCCGCAGCGGCCTGGCGGTGAAGCCGATTACCGGCGGCCTGCTGGTGCAGACCCGCGATAACGGCGCGATCACGCTGGATGACCTGAAAGTTGTGACCAAGCGCGCCCCGACTGAGCAGGAACTGCAGGATTGCCTGTTCGCATGGACCGTGGCGCGCCACGTCAAATCGAACGCGATCGTCTATGCCAAGGACGGGGTAACCGCCGGGATCGGCGCGGGCCAGATGAACCGCCGCGACAGTTCGCGGATCGCGGCCATGAAGGCAGCCGAAGCCGCCGAAAAGTTTGGCTGGGCGCAATCGCGCGCGGTGGGCAGCGCGGTGGCATCGGATGCGTTCTTCCCGTTTGCCGATGGCCTGTTGGCCGCGGCCGAAGCCGGGGCAACCGCGGTGATCCAACCGGGCGGATCGATCCGCGACGATGATGTGATCGCCGCCGCCGATGCCGCCGGGTTGGCGATGGTCTTCACCGGGATGCGCCATTTCCGCCATTGATCGGCCCCTGCGTTAACGTTTCGTCGCACTTGCCGTGCGGCTGGGCGTATCCGGCGCGGTTCGTGCCCGCTGTTCACTCGACGGCAACGCAAAAATCGGCAGGAGGACGCCAGCTTTGCGTTTCCTTCCGATCATGTGATTTGCGATGACCCTGTTTACGCCCGACCTTTACCGTTCGTTCGCCATCGGCTTTGTGCTGGGCACGGTCGCGATTCTGGTGGCGCTTGGGGTCCAATCGGGCGCCGGGCTTTCGGGCCAAGTCATCCCGGCGGCGCAAGCTGCTGCGCCATTGCCGGACCAGACCCGCTAAAGCGCTGCCGGCCGATTGCCCCCGGGCCATCGCCGCACTATATCCCGGCCATGGCAGGCCAGCACCATAACCATGCAGAACCATCGGGCGATCGGCTGATCGCTGCGGCGCGGCAGGAATTGACCGCGGCCGGCGAACAGTGGACCGATATGCGCGGCGCAGTGTTCAATGCGCTGGTTGCGCGCGAACGCCCGGCTTCGGCTTATGACATTGCCGAAGACGTTTCGCGGCTGCGGGGCAAACGGGTGGCGGCCAACAGCGTTTACCGGATCCTCGATCTGTTCGTGAAAAGCGATCTGGCGCGGCGGGTGGAAAGCGCCAATGCCTATATCGCCAATCCGCACCCCGGCTGCCGCCACGACTGTATTTTCCTGATCTGCGATTCGTGCGGCAAGGCCACGCACATCGATGACGATGGCTTGACCGGAGCGCTGGTTCAGGCTGCGAAAGGGGCAGGGTTTGCCGATATTCGCCCGGTTGTCGAGCTGCGCGGCATCTGCGCCGGTTGTTCGTAAGCTGCACCCCGCTCTGTGTTCGACACTGTGATGACATGCGTGTAAAGGCTTGGCGATGAGCCCCACTCCGGCCACTCCCCTGCTCGATACGGTCGATACCCCCGCGGATCTGCGGGGGCTTGCGCCGGGTCAGCTGCGCCAGCTGGCGGATGAACTGCGCGCGGAAATGATCGCGGCGGTGGGGCAGACTGGCGGGCACCTTGGTTCGGGCCTTGGCGTGGTCGAATTGACCGTGGCGATCCATTATGTGTTCAACACCCCGGATGACCGGCTGGTGTGGGACG
>JBDKLL010000038.1:0-7550 GCA_039795595.1 Pseudomonadota bacterium | reverse complement strand
TTCGTGGATCCGGCGATCCTTGATGATCCCGAGGCGAAGGACGTGCAGCAGATCACGCTGAGCTACACTTTCCACATAGCTGCCGATGACCCTTCAAAGACACTGGACCGGGCGGGTCCGGCGCGATAAGGGCGAAGCGAATTTACGCCTGCGCACTATCCGCCAGGCTCAAGGATCAACGGGGACGAAAGCGTCATGGCTGGTACGAAGAACCACGATTTCCACATCCTTCCGCCGGACATCGTGCCGCTCGCGACCACGCTCGGCGCGTTCACCTTTACCAGCGGCATGGTGCTGATGATGCACAAGATGCCCGGTGGGAAGTTCGTGCCGTGGCTGGGCCTCGCCCTGCTGCTGGCTTCGATGTTCCAGTGGTTTTCGAACATCATCAAGGAAGCCCACGCGGGCGATCACACCCCGGTGGTGCAGCTGCACCAGCGTTACGGGATGATCCTGTTCATTGCTTCGGAAGTGATGTTCTTTGCCGGCTGGTTCTGGGCATTCTTCGATTTTTCGCTGTTCCCCGACACCATTTCGGAAGTCGTGGCCGGGCAGTGGCCGCCCAAGGCGATCGAAGCGGTGATGGATCCGTTCGATCTGCCGCTGCTCAACACCTTGATCCTGCTGTGCTCGGGCACCACGGTAACCTGGGCGCACCATTCGCTGATCCACGGTGATCGCGCCGCCCTGAAGAAGGGCCTGTGGGCGACGATCCTGCTGGGCCTGCTGTTCACCAGCATTCAGGCGTATGAATACATCCACGCGCCGTTCGGGTTCGGTGGCAACACGTATGGTTCGGCGTTCTACATGGCGACTGGGTTCCACGGGTTCCACGTGATCATCGGCACGATCATGCTGATCGTCTGCCTGAAGCGCACCTACAACGGCGATTTCACCCCCAAGCAGCACTTCGGGTTCGAAGCGGCCGCGTGGTACTGGCACTTCGTTGACGTGGTGTGGCTGTTCCTGTTCGTGGCTGTCTATGTCTGGGGCGGGTGGGGCTACCCCACGCACTAAGATGGTGGATAGCGACCACGCTTCGAAAGGGCAGCCCGGCATCGCCGCGGCTGCCCTTTTCGGTCTTTGCCCGCAGTGCGGCGCGAAGACCCTGTTCGCCGGGGCGGCGAAATTTGCCCCGCGCTGCACCGCCTGTGGGCTGGATTACGATGCCTATAATGTCGGCGATGGCCCGGCGGCGTTCCTGACGATGGTGATCGGGGCGCTGGTGGTGGGATTGGCGCTGTGGCTGGAATTCAGCGTTCACCCGCCGGTGTGGGTGCATATCCTGCTCTGGCCGCTGGTGGTGACCGGGTTGACGCTGGGCGGGTTGCGGGTGAGCAAGGCCGCGTTGCTGGCCGCCGAAGTGCAGCGCCATGCGCGCGCAGCCACCGGCAAGGACGTGCAAGGCGAATGACCCAGCCGGCATCCGGATTGCGGCGTGTGCCGATTGTGCCGACGCTGATCGTGCTGCTGGCCGCAGCGGTGATGGTGCGGCTGGGGTTCTGGCAGCTTGATCGCTTGCACCAGAAGGAAGCGCTGGTTGCCCGCTATGCCGCGGCGCTGCACGATCAGCGGATCGTGCCGCTGGCGGCGCTGCCGGTTGGGGCAGAGCTTGATTACCGCCGCGTGGTGCTAACTTGCCCGCAGCCGGGTGCCGCTGAAGTTCGGGCCGGGCATAATTCCCATGGTGAAACGGGTTGGGCGCACAGCGTGCGCTGTCCGCTTGGCAGCGGGAGCATTGCGGTGGTGCTGGGCTGGTCGGATAACCCGGGCGATGTGGTTTGGGCTGGCGGCGCGGTTCGCGGGGTGTTGGCACCGGCGGGGGCGCGGGTCATTGCCAATCCGCCGCTGGCCGGGCTGGCGGCCAATGCCAATCCCGATCCGGCGGATATTCCGAACAACCACCTCGCTTATGCCGTGCAATGGTTCCTGTTCGCGGCCACCGCATTGCTGATTTACGGCCTTGCCCTGCGCAAGCGCCTTGCCGCGCCGGGCCAGCGCGGCTAACGCCCGGCGCGCGATGGAATATATCTCGACCCGAGGAAGCGCTCCGGCGCTCGATTTCGAAGGCGCGACGCTGGCGGGCCTCGCCAGCGACGGCGGGCTTTATGTGCCGCGCGAATGGCCGCGTTTCAGCAAGGACGAAATCGCCGCGATGGCGGGGTTGCCTTATGCCGAACTGGCCGCACGGATCATGCAGCCGTTCGTCGGCGATAGCCTGACCCCGAACCGTCTGCTGGAATTGACCACTGCGGCCTATGGCCGGTTTGCGCACAAGGCGGTGACCCCGCTGAAGCAGCTGGATGAGCAGCAATGGCTGCTGGAACTGTTCCACGGTCCCACGCTGGCGTTCAAAGATGCGGCGCTGCAGTTGCTTGGCTTGCTGTTCGAAGAATTTCTGGGGCGCGGCGGCGATCCGTTGACGATCGTCGGGGCCACTTCGGGCGATACCGGTTCGGCGGCCATCGATGCCGTGGCTGGCCGGGCGCGGGTGGATATCTTCATGCTGCATCCCAAGGGCCGGGTCAGCGACGTGCAGCGCCGGCAGATGACCACGGTGCTGGCGCCGAACGTTTACAATATCGCGATCGACGGCACGTTCGACGATGCCCAGGCGATGGTAAAGCGGATGTTCAACGACACCGCGATGACCAGCCGGTTCAGCATCGGCGCGGTCAATTCGATCAACTGGGCGCGGTTGATGGCGCAAGTGGTGTATTACTTTGCCGCGGGCCTGCAACTTGGTGCGCCGCACCGCGAAGTGGCGTTTGCCGTGCCGACCGGCAACTTCGGCGATGTGTTTGCGGGCTATGTTGCCGCGCAGATGGGCCTGCCGGTGGCGAAGCTGATCGTGGCAACCAACGTCAACGATATCCTGCACCGGGCGCTGTCCACCGGCGATTATTCCGCCGGAACCGTTACCCCCACCGCTGCGCCATCGATGGACATTCAGGTGTCGTCGAACTTCGAACGCCTGTTGTTCGATCTGGGTGGGCGCGATGGCCACGCGCTGGCCCAGCAGATGGCCGGGTTCGAAGCCACCAAGGCGATGCAGCTAACCAACGCGCAGCGCGAAGGGGCAACCAAGCTGTTCACCAGCTGCCGTGCCGATGCCAACCAGATGTCCGAAGCAATTCGGTGGGCTTATGAATCAACCGGGGAATTGCTTGATCCGCACACTGCGATCGGCCTGCACGCTGCGCGCGAAGCCGGGCTGCCGCGCGATGTGCCGGTGGTGACGCTGGCCACCGCGCATCCCGCCAAGTTCCGCGATGCGGTGGAACGCGCCACGGGCCAACGGCCAGACTTGCCGGCCCGGATCGGCGATTTGTTCGAGCGTGAAGAACGGTTGGTGGAACTGCCCGGCGATTACGATGCGATTGCCGCTTACGTCGCCGCCCATGCGGATCCGCGGGGGTAAATGGCCCGGTTCGAGACCCAGCCGATCATCATGGCCGGTGCTGGCTGGGATGATTACGGGCTGATCGATTGCGGCGAAGGCCGCAAGCTGGAACGCTATGGCCCGCACCGCTTCATTCGCCCGGATGCGCAGGCGCTGTGGGCGCCGCGGCTGGAACGCTGGGCATCCGATGGCGAATTTGTCCCCGGTTCGGACGAAGATGGTGGCGGGCGCTGGCAGTTCGCCAATCCGGTCCCGCGCGAAGGCTGGCCCCTGCATTGGCCCGAAGGCGGGGAAGACGTGCGTTTTACTGCCCAGTGCACCCCGTTTCGGCACCTTGGGTTCTTTCCCGATATGGCCCCGGTGTGGCGGTGGATGGGCGAACAGCTGGCCGGGCGTAGCGATGCCCAGACGATGAACCTGTTCGGGTATACCGGGGTGGGCACGCTCGCGCTGTCGCAGTTTGGCGCGGTTACCCATGTTGATGCCAGCAAGAAATCGGTGGCGCAGGCACGCGAAAATGCGGTGCTATCGGGCATGGATGGCCGCCCGGTGCGCTGGATTGTCGATGATGCGGCCAAGTTTACTGCACGCGAAGTGCGGCGCGGACGGCGCTATGACGGGATCATCCTTGACCCGCCCAAGTTCGGGCGCGGGCCGGAAGGCGAAGTCTGGCGGCTGGAAGATCACTTGCCCGGCTTGGTCCACGATTGCGCCAAGCTGCTGGATGGCAGCAGCCGGTTTCTGTTCCTGACGGTCTATGCCGTGCGGATGTCATCGCTGGCGATTGGCGGCCTATTGGCCGAAGCCTGTGCCGATTTGCCCGGGGTGATCGAACATGGCGATCTGGCGGTGCGTGAAGATGGCGATAATGGCCGGTTATTGCCCACGGCGATCTTCGCCCGCTGGCGCAACGACTAGACCATCGGCAATTTAGTAAGTAAGGCATACTAATTATGGCCGATAGTCTGATCCTCGAAGTTGCCGAATTCGAACATGATGTCCTGACGGGCATCTATTCGGAAGAAACCGGCCGCCCGCAGCCGCTGCGTTTTACGATTACGGTGCGGATGAAGCCCGCCGATCGGTACGAACCCGATACCCCGCTTGAAGCCAGCAAGAATTACATGGACCTGAAATTCGCAGCGTCCGATGCCTTGCCGCAAGGGGTGCATTTCAAGCTGATCGAAGCCGTGGCGGATCACATCTGCGAAACGCTGTTCCTGCAGGACCCGCGGGTTGAGGCGGTGACGGTCAAGATCGTTAAATTGGCGATCAGCGAAGCCGGCGAACAGATCGGCATGACCCTGACGCGCGAGCGCCGCTGATGCAGGTGGTTCGGATCGACGGCCTGCCGCCCGATCCGCTGGCCGCAGCGGCCCATTTTCATGCCCACTTTGCCGAACGGTTGGCGCAGGCAGACGGCGATCTTGTGCTGGTGTTCCCGCCCGCAGATCACACTCATCGAGGCTGGCGCGTGGCGGCGGTGCAGGCCCTGGCGCGGGGTGCGGTGCCGCGGCGGGTAAATGCGGTGGCGGCGAATGATCCGGCGGCGATCACCGCGGCGCAGGCTTATCTGGCCAGCGCGCCGGGGGTGACCGGGCACTATCTGCCGCTGGATGACGGCGGGACCGGAGTTGTGATAGCATCCCCGGCATGAACAGCAGCAGTTCCCCTCTGGTCGATCAGTTCCAGCGCCGGATCACGTACTTGCGCCTGTCGGTAACCGATCGCTGCGATTTGCGCTGTGCCTATTGCATGCCCGAACGGCAGGAATTTTTGCCGCGCAAGGACGTGCTCAGCCTTGAAGAACTGCACCGGTTGGCGCTGGGGTTCATTGCCCGAGGGGTAACCAAGCTGCGGTTGACGGGCGGCGAACCGTTGGTCCGGCGCGACATGATCGAACTGGTTCGTGCGCTCGGCCGCCAGCTAGGCAAAGGGCTGGAAGAACTGACCCTGACCACCAACGGTACCCGGTTGGCGGAATTCGCCGATGCATTGGCCGCGGCCGGGGTGCGGCGAATCAACGTCTCGCTCGATACGCTGGATCAGGCCAGCTTTGCCCGGCTGGCCCGGCGCGATCAGTTGCCACAAGTGCTGGACGGGATCGCCGCGGCGCAGGCGGCGGGACTGACGGTCAAGCTCAACACGGTGGCGCTGAAAGGCGTGAACGAGGCGGAATTGCCCGATCTGATCGGTTGGGCACACGCCCAGGGGATGGACCTGACCCTGATCGAAGTCATGCCGCTGGGCGAAGTCGAAGGGGATCGGTTCGATCATTACCTGCCGCTCACCACGGTGCGCGCGCAACTTGAACAGCGCTATACCTTGCGCCCCAGCATGCACCGCACTGGCGGCCCGGCGCGCTATGTCGATGTGGCGGAAACCGGCCGGCGGATCGGCTTTATCACGCCATTGACCGGCAATTTCTGCGAAGGGTGCAATCGCGTGCGGGTTACCGCCACCGGGCAGTTGCACCCGTGCCTTGGCGGGATCGAACAAGTGGACTTGCGCGGTGCGTTGCGGGCGGCCGATCCGGATGCGGCATTGGCTGCTGCGCTGGATGCCGCCATGCGAATCAAGCCTGAGCGGCATCATTTCGTGATCGATCGCCCGGGCGCGGCCCCGGCGCTGGCGCGGCATATGTCGCTGACCGGGGGCTAGGCCAATGGCGCGGCTGGTGTTTCTGGGCAAGTTGGCCGATCTGGCCGGGCAGGGTGATTGCGTGGTGGCGGATGGCCCGCTCGACGCGGTGCTGGCCGGGCTTGATCCCGCGCTGGCGCTGGCGCTGCTGGATGAACGGGTGCGGATCGCGCTGAACGGGGAACTGGTGGGCGAACGCTCGATCGTGCTGGGCGCGAACGATGAATTGGCGTTCCTGCCGCCGGTCAGCGGGGGCTGAAATGGGCGCGGACGTTCGTCTGGCCACCGCGTCGTTCGATCCCGCGGCGGAACTGGCGGCTTTTACTGCTGCGCATCCGCAGGCAGGCGGGGTGGTCAGTTTTTTGGGGCAAGTGCGCGCCGATGGCGCGGTTCAGGCGCTTGAATTGCAGCATTATGGCCCGTTGACCCTGCCGGGGATGCAGGCCCTTGGCGCGGCGGTGCTGGAGCGTTGGCCGCTTGACGGGTTGCTGATCGTGCATCGCAGCGGCGTGCTGGCTCCGGCCGAACCGATCGTGCTGGTGGCTGCGGCGGCACGCCATCGCCGTGATGCCTTTGCCGCCGCGGATTTCGCGATGGATCACCTTAAAAGCGAATCATGGTTCTGGAAGCGCGAGCAAGTGGGCGGCACATGGCGCTGGATCGAACCGCGCGCGCAGGATTTTGCCGATCTGGCGCGCTGGGGTTAATCTGCCAAGCGATTACGCAGTTCGGCCAACACGGTGTCTTCATCTGCAATCGTAGCGACCACTTGTTCGCGGGCGGCGGCCAGCGGGGCGCTGTCTTCCCCGGCGATCCGGGCCTTGGCGTAAGCAGCGTCAAGATCCGCCAGCGCCACCATTGCGCTGCTGCGGCTTGATTCGAGGGCTGATAGCGCGGTTGTTGCCACCGACCAGGCTTCACTGGCGGCGGCAGTGCCACGCGCGGCATCAACCAGCTTGCGTGTGGCGGCCTGTTGTTGCTGGAACCCGGCATCGGCAGCGCGGGCGCGGCCCAGCGCTTGCTCGATCTGATCCAGCACTTGCGGGCTGAGCGGGCTTGGTTGCGGGGCGTCGTTCGGTGCGGCTACCGGGGCGGTGGCGCTGATTCGCTCGATCGGGCGCCGCGCCAGCGAAGGGTATCCGTTGCCGGCGGCGGCGCAGCCACCCAGTGCCAGCGCCACAGTTAACGCAAGGCCGGCGGCGGGCAGCGAAGTCAGCGGGCGGGGTGGCAAAGTCGACATAGATGCGCCATAGCATGGGCCGGGCGCGATGCCAGCGGCAGAGTCAGATTTCTGCGCGTTCGAAGCCGCTTCATGCGTTGACACCCGGGCAGGGTTCGACTAGGGGCAGCCCTTCTTCCGGGCCCCTGCCGTTGTGGCGGGACGTTCGGTGCGCTGTCCATAAGGGCAGGGCGATGCAAGTTTGATGAACGGATAACAGCACCATGTTCGCAGTAGTGCGCACGGGCGGCAAGCAATACCGGGTTGCCGCCGGAGACAAGATCGCAG
>JBDKLL010000037.1:0-10331 GCA_039795595.1 Pseudomonadota bacterium | reverse complement strand
TCGATGTGGTGCGCGCGCGCATGGGGCTGCCGCTGCTCGACGATCACAGCCGCGAGCAGTTGTGGAACACCGTATTTGCGGCGAGCGACGATTTGGCCACGGCGGTCAAGTTTGCGCGCGGTCATGCCGGGCAATTGGGCATCGATCCCAACCGCGTTGCCATCGGCGGGTTTTCCGCTGGCGGGATGGCGGCGGTCAACGTGGCCTATGGCATGGGGCTGCCGGTTCAGGGGGTGATATCGCTATCGGGCGGGATGGGCGGCTTTGATTTCCGTAAAACTGCGCGGGCCGATATGCCGCCGGGGTTGTTCTTTATGGGCCAGAACGATCTTGAAGGGGTGCAGCAAGGCACCCGCGCGCTGCTGGCGATGCTGCTGCCCGCCGGGATCAGCACCGAAACGGCGTGGATGCCGGGCTTTGGCCATTTCTATCCGATGGGTGCCCCCAGCCTAGGGAATGACATGACCAAGCTGACGCTCAAGACCCGCGCGCTGCGCTTCCTTGATCGCACGCTGGGGGCGAAGCGTTAATCGATCAGCGCCACGGCGCGGATCCAGCCTGCGCTGGCACCTTCGATCTTCACTGGAAAGCAGCTGAGCGTAAAGCCGTGGGCGGGCAGGGCGGCCAGATTGGCCAGCTTTTCGATCTGCCAGTAGGGGCGGATGCGGCCGGCCTTGTGGCCTTCCCAGATGATCGACGGATCGCGCGTTTCGGCCCATTTGCGCGCGGTGTGGCTGAACGGGGCATCCCAGCTCCACGCATCGGTGCCCACCACTTCCACGCCGCGTTCGGTCAGCCACAGGGTTGCTTCCGCGCCCATCCCCACGCCCTGATCGGTGAAGTTGTCGGTGCCATAGATCGCCCCCGATTGGACCAGTACGATATCCAGCGGCTGCAGATCATGACCAATCCGCAGAAGTTCGGCTTCCACTTCCGCCGCGCTGACCACGTGGCCGTGGGGCAGGTGGCTGAAATCAAGCTTCACCCCGGGGCGGAAAAACCGGTCCAGCGGGGCTTCGTCGATCGTTGGGGCCGGGCGGGCTCCGCTATCGGTGGTGGAATGGTAATGCCACGGGGCATCCATGTGCGTGCCATTGTGGGTGGATAGCGTCAGCGTTTCCACGGCCCAGCCTTCGCCATCGGGCAGGTCGTCCTGCGTCAGCCCGGGAAAGAACAGCGCGATCTGGCTCCACGTGGTGTCGTGCGCGCTATAGCTGATCTGCGGCAGCATCACGGGCGGGTCGGATACCACTTTGGTGGTGATCGGGATCGAAAGGTCGATAAATTGCATAGTGCAACCAGTGTTGACCTTGTTTCCGTTTACGTCAATGGAATGGGCATGAGCCTGCCCGAAACCCTTTCGAATATCCGCCGCACCGATGACGGCTTCATCACCGAAATTCCGGAGGACTGGAAACAGGGGCGGACCAGCTATGGCGGGTTTTCGGCGGCGTTGGCGCTGGAAGCCGCCCGCGGGCTGGCGGATGATCTACCGCCGCTGCGTTCGGCACAAGTCAGCTTTGTCGGGCCGCTTTCAGGCGAAGTCGAAGTACGCGCCAAAGTGCTGCGCCGCGGGCGCAACGCCAGCTGGATCAGCGCCGAAGTGGGCAATGAATCCGGCGTTGGCCTCACCGCCACGTTCGTGTTCATGGGGCCGGTAGACAGCACCCTGCATTTGCACGAAGTGCCAATGCCCGCGCGGGTGATTCCGGTCGATCAGGCCAAGCCGCTGCCAGACGGGCGCGGGCCGGGCTTTGCCGGCCATTTCAACCGCCGCTTCGGCCTGCCGCGCAGCGATCAGCCCGAACCCGAAATTGACTGGTGGGTGCAGCTGAAGGATCGCGCCGGGCTGGATCCGATGGTGGAACTGCTGCTCTGCGCCGATGCCCTGCCGCCGGGGGTGCTGTTCATGATGAACAATGCCGCGCCGATCAGTTCGATGACGTGGCTGGTCAACCTGCTGACCCCGCTGCCGCAATCGCGCGATGGCTGGTGGCTGCTGCGTTCGGCCGGGAACTACGCCGAAAAGGGTTGCTCCAGCCAGGATATGGCGATCTGGAATGCCGATGGCGAAGCTGTGGCCGTGGGGATGCAGGCGATCGCCCTGTTTGGGTAACGGCTTTATCCGCGCAATTGCTGGTCAAGGAACGTGGCGACATCGGCCAGCGCCACGTCCTTGGCAAGGAAGGCTTCACCGATCCCTTTCATCAGCACGAACGGCAAGGTGCCAGCATCCATCTTCTTGTCGTGCAGCATATGTGCGGTCAACGTGGCGCCATCGCAGTTGAGGCCCAGCGTGGAAATCTCGCTGGCCATACCCAGATCGGCGAGGTGCCGGGCGACACGTTCGGCGCTGGCCTGCGGCATCAAGCCGCGCTCGGCAGAAAAACGTGCCGCCAGCACCATGCCCAGCGCCACCGCTTCACCGTGGAGCAGGCGTTCGCCAAACCCGGTTTGCGCCTCAAGCGCGTGCCCGAACGTGTGGCCAAGGTTCAGCAAAACGCGCAGGCCCAATGTTTCGCGTTCATCGGCCTGCACGATCCGCGCCTTGGCGGCGACTGAATGCGCCACGGCATATTCGCGCGCCGCGGCATCGCCGTCCAGCAGTGCCTTGCCGTGCAGATCGCACCACGCGAAGAAATCGGCATCGCCCAGCAGGCCATATTTGACCACTTCGGCATAGCCGGCCTGCAATTCGCGCAGCGGTAGGGTATCCAGCACTGCCAGATCGGCCAGCACCAGCGCGGGCTGGTGAAACGCGCCAACCAGATTCTTGCCGGCAGGCGTGTTGATCGCGGTTTTTCCGCCCACGCTGGAATCGACTTGGGCAAGCAAGCTGGTGGGCAATTGGATGAAATTGCAGCCGCGTTTCAGGATCGATGCGGCAAACCCGGTCAGATCGCCGATTACCCCGCCGCCCAGCGCCAGGATATGATCGCCGCGCTCAACTTCTTCATCCAGCAGCCAGTCCACGGTGGCAGCCAGTTGGTCCCAGCTTTTGGTGGCTTCGCCCGCCGGCAACACGCGCCACGCGGCTTCGTGCCCGGCTTCATGGAGCGCGGTTTCGACCACCGGGCCCCACGCGGCGTGTACCTGCCGGTCAGTGATGATCGGCACCCGGCGTTTGCGCAGCTTGCCACGGCATTGTTCTGCCAAAGTGGCAAGCAGGCCGGTGCCAACCCGCACTTCATAGGGGCGATCGGCGATATTGACCGGGATTACAGCCATGCTTCGATTCCCTTCAGCACTTTCGCCACGGTGCGCGAATGCGGTCCCGATGTGCTTTTGACCTGGATCGGGGCCTGCGAATAGAACGGTTCGCGTTCCTGGCGCAGGCGGGTCAGGATTTCGCGCGGGTTGCCATTCTGGAGCAGCGGGCGATTGTCCTTGCGGCCCACCCGTTCAAGCAGCACGTCCACTTCGCTGTCCAGCCAGACGGGGATCGTCTTTTCCAGGATCAGCGCACGGGTTTCGGCATTGACGAACGCGCCGCCGCCGGTGGCGATGATTGCGCGGGTGCCGGGGCCATCGATGATCCGGGTGATCACCCGGCGTTCGCCATCGCGGAAATAGGGTTCACCATATTGCGCAAAGATTTCCGGGATCGATAGCTGTGCCGCGCGTTCAATTTCTTCGTCCGCGTCGATAAACGGCATATGCAGCAACGTTGCCAGCTTGCGACCGACGCTGGATTTGCCCACGCCCATCATGCCCACGAGCACCACCGGACGGTCGATCCGTGCGGCCAGCGCCTCGATTTCGGGGGCAGAAAGCGTGGGGTCGTGAAGTTCCATTGCGAGGCTGCCTATAGATGGGCTAACCGGGCGTGCAAGCATTAGGGCGTCGATGGACAGTCATTCGGCAATCGCAAGGATCAACGGCTTTGGTAAGGGCAAACGACGTGAAGCGCTTTGGGATCCTGCTGGGCGGCGTGGTTCTGGCGGTCAGTTCCGCCTTGGCGGTTGCCCAGAATGCGCCGGAATCCTTGCTTCCGCCGGGGTTTGACAAACCCCGTGCCAAACCTGCGCCGCCCGCGGCCAAACCGGCTGCGGCTACGGCAACCAAATCGCCGGCTGCAAAGCCTGCGGCGGCGGTTCCGGCCGTGCAGTCCAGCCCGGTGGTTCAGGCCATTCCTGCTGCCGGTCCCGCTACTGCAGTGCTGCCCACGGGTAAAAAAGTACCAACCCTGCAGGAAATCGAGGCGATGTCGCCCGATGAACTGGACGAATTGCTGGGGCTGCGGCCCAAGTACGATATGCCCGATGCCGCGCGCCGTTCGCTGCGCAATGTGGGCATTCTGGCCGCGGATGAAGGCGGGATTCCGGCCGGCTCGCTGGCCGGGCAGGATGCTGGGCTGGTCCGCGCCGCGCTCGACAAAAATTCAGGCGCGCTGGTTTCGCGTTGGGGCCATATCCTGCTGCGTCGGGCGCTGGCTTCGCGGCTCGATGCGCCGGCAGGGATGAACCCGGCCGATTTTGCTGCATCGCGCGCGGCCTTGCTGGTGCGGATGGGCGAAGGCCCGGTGGCCCGCACGCTGGTGCAGGACGTGGATGCCGGGAATTATACTCCGGCGCTGGTTCAGGCCGCGCTCGATGCTTATGCGTTCACCGCGGATATCGTTGGGATCTGCCCAGTTGCCGGGGTGATCGGCGGCGCACGCAAGGATGCCGATTGGCGGGTGCTGCGCGCGATCTGCACGGTTTTCCAGGGCAATGGCGCGGCCGGCATGGCCCAGCTTGACCGGTTGGCCGGTGAAGGCGCGTGGCCCAAGGTCGATCTGCTGCTGGCCCAGAAATTTGCCGGGGCTGCGGGGCAGGGCCGCCGCGCGGTGACGATCGAATGGGACGGGGTCAGCGACATGAACCCATGGCGCTATGCCCTGACCACCGCGGTTGGTCTGACGCCGCCCGAAGCCCTGATGAAGGATGCGCCGCTGCGTTATCGCTATGCCGCGGCCACCGCACCGATGCTGGGCCTTGAAGCGCGCGCTGCAGGAGCGGATCAGGCCGCGGGGGCGGGTATCCTGTCAAGCGCGGCGATGGTTGACCTGTACGGCCAGATCTATGCGCAAGATGATATCGACAGCGCCTGGGCCAAGGCGGCCGAGGCTTTGCGCAATGCCTATATCGGCGAAGCGCCAGCGGATCGGATGGCCGCGATCCGCCAGTTGTGGGACGGTGCCAGCGATCCGCAAGTGCGCTATTCGCGGCAGGTGCTGACAGCTTATGCCGCCGCGCGGATGCCGGTTGATGGGGCGTTCGATCAGGACGCGGCCGATCTGATCGCGGCGATGCTGGCCGCCGGGTTGGACCAGAACGCACTGCGCTGGATGCCGCGGGCCGACAAGGGCAGCGTGGCATGGGGTCTGCTGGCGCTGGCCGCGCCGCAGGGCGGGGCCGCGGTGGATAGCGGTGCGCTCAGTTCGTTTTATGGCAATGACGATAGCGATGGGTATCGCAAGTCGCGGTTCCTGCTGGCCGGACTGGCTGGGCTAGGCCGGGTCGATCGCGGCGCGCAGGGGGATTTCGCGGCAAAGCTGGGGATCGATCTGAACCGGCAGACCCACTGGACCCGGCTGATCGATCAGGCCGCGGCGGTGAACAATCAGGGGCTGGTCGTGCTGCTGGCGGGGCTGGGGATGCAAGGCGATGGCTGGGACAAGATGACCAGCGTGCACTTGTACCATATTGTGGCCGCGCTGAATCAGGTGGGGCTGGGGGCCGAGGCGCGGATGATCGCGGCCGAAGCCGTGGCGCGGGGATAAGCGTATTTCCGCGGCGATCGAAGCGTTTCTGGCGATGTTGGCGGCAGAGCGCGGCGCGGCCGCCAACACCCTGGCAGCCTATCGCCGCGATCTTGAAGGTGCCGAAGCTGTGCTTGGTGATCTGCTCCACGCCGATGGCCCGGCTTTGGCGCGGTTGGGCGGGATCTGGGCGGATCTGGCACCATCCAGTCTGGCGCGCAAATGTTCGGCGCTACGCCAGTTTTATGGCTTTCTGATTGATGACGGGCTGCGCAGCGATGATCCTTCGCCGGCACTGCCACGCCCGCGGGCGCGCCGTCCGTTGCCGCGCCTGCTGGGTCACAGCGAAGTCGAAGCCCTGCTGGCACGGGCCGAGGATGAGGCCGCGGCCGAACGGCCCGATGCGGTGCGGATGCTGGTGCTGCTTGAATTGCTGTATGGTTCGGGCCTGCGCGCGACCGAACTGGTGACGCTGCCATTGGCTGCGGTTCCGCGCGATGCCCCGTTCCTGACGGTGACCGGCAAGGGCGGGCAGCAACGCATGGTGCCGATCAGCACGCGGGCGCGCCATGCGCTATCGCGCTGGCTGGCGGTGCGCGGAGATGGCGGCAAGGCCCTGTTTCCATCGCGTTCGGCCGCGGGGCATCTGACCCGGATTCGCCTGTTCCAGTTGCTGCGTGAACTGGCGGTGCGGGCCGGACTGGATCCCGAAAAGGTCAGCCCGCACGTGCTGCGCCATGCCTTCGCCACGCACTTGCTGGAAGGCGGGGCGGATTTGCGCGTGTTGCAAACCCTGCTGGGCCATGCCGATATCGCAACGACGCAGATCTATACCCACGTTGACAGCGCCCGGTTGGTCGCGCTTGTGAATGCCCGGCACCCGCTGGCGGTTAGGCACTTGCCGTAAGCGGCGCGCAAGGCTAGCGCGAAACGATGATTTCCTATCTTGAGTTCGAAAAGCCGGTGGCGGCGCTCGAAGCCCGCATTTCCGAACTGCGCGAAACCGCCAGCAGCGGGGACGTGGACATCAGTGCCGAAATCCGCCGGCTCGAAACCAAGAGTGCGGACCTTTTGGCCAGCACGTATGCGGCGCTCACCCCATGGCAGAAAACGCAGGTGGCACGCCACCCGATGCGGCCGCACTTCAAGGATTTTATCGCCCACGCATTCACCGATTTCGTGCCGCTGGGTGGGGATCGCTATTACGGCGAAGATCATGCGATCATTGGCGGCTTTGCCAAGTTGCTGGGCCGCCGAGTGGTGGTGATCGGCCACGAAAAGGGTAACGACACCCAAAGTCGGCTCAAGCACAATTTCGGGATGGGCAAGCCGGAAGGATACCGCAAGGCAATCCGCCTGATGGAACTGGCTGCGCGGTTTGGCCTGCCGGTGGTGACGCTGGTCGACACTTCAGGCGCGTTCCCGGGGGTTGAAGCCGAAGAACGCGGACAGGCCGAAGCCATCGCTCGCTCAACCGAAGCGTGCCTTGCGCTGTCGGTGCCGATGGTGGCGGTGATCGTTGGCGAAGGCGGATCGGGCGGGGCGGTGGCGCTGGCCAGCGCTGAACGCGTGCTGATGCTGGAACACGCGGTCTATTCAGTGATTTCGCCCGAAGGCTGCGCATCGATCCTGTGGCGCACGAATGAAAAGGCGGCCGATGCCGCCGAAGCGATGAAGGTGACCGCGCAAGACCTCAAAGGGTTGGGCGTAATCGACCGGATCGTAAAGGAACCGGTGGGCGGGGCACACCGCGATCCGGTGGTCACTGCGCAGGCATTGGCCAAGGCGATCGATGAAGAGCTTGACCAACTGTGCGCGCTCAAGCCGGAAAAGCTGCGTGCCCAGCGCGAAGAACGCTTCCTGCGCATCGGCGAACTGTAATCGGTAATCATCGATCAGCCGGTTCGGTGATGCGGTAATTCGGCTTTTCAAGTGGTTGGGCGGAACCTAGTTTCGGTGAACAGGTTTATCGTTCCCGAAAGGATCGTCTGATGGCTCGTGGCAATTCTTCGCTTACTAGGCGCATGGTCACTCGGCTGGCCTTAGGTAGTGCGCTGGCGATCATGGCGCTGCCGATTGTTGAAGCCGGCGCGCAGGCGGTGCAGACGATCAGCGCCCGCGACAAACAGGACGGCGCGCAGCAGCATCCCCAATTGCTGGCCGAATTTGGCGGTGCGGTTAGCGGTCCGCAGGCCAGCTATGTCGAAACGGTAGGCAAACGGATCGCGCTGCAATCCGGGCTGGGCAATGCGGCCAGCGATTTCACGGTTACGCTGCTCAATTCACCGGTCAACAATGCCTTCGCGATCCCCGGCGGCTATGTTTACACCACGCGCCAATTGGTCGCGCTGATGAACAACGAGGCGGAACTGGCCGGGGTGATGGGCCATGAAGTGGGCCACGTTGCGGCCCGCCACGCCGCCAAGCGGCAAAGCGCGGCCACCCGCAATACGGTGATCGGGGTGCTGGGTACGGTGCTGTCGGGCGTGCTGCTGGGCAACAGCGGGATCGGGCAAGTGCTGCAGCGCGGGTTCATGGAAGGATCGCAACTGCTGACGCTGAAATATTCGCGCGGACAGGAAACCGAGGCGGATAACCTTGGCATCCAGTACTTGCGCAGCGCCGGTTACGATCCGCGCGCGATGTCGACCGTGCTGAACAGCCTGGCCAATCAGACCGCGCTTGAAGCTCGGTTGATGGGCAGTGAGGATCGGGTGCCGGAATGGGCATCGACCCACCCGGACCCGGCATCGCGGGTGCAGGCGGCGCTGGCGCGCGCCGGTGCGAATGCGACCGGCAAGACCAACCGCGATGGGTTCCTGACCAGCATCAGCGGCCTGACTTACGGCGATGATCCGAAACAGGGCGTGGTTGATGGGCGTAAGTTCACCCACCCCGAGATGAAGTTCACGTTCGAAGCACCCAGCGGGTTTTATCTGGTGAACGGCACACGCGCAGTGGCGATCAGCGGCCAAGCCGGCAAGGCGCAGTTTGCCGCTGCGCCCTATAACGGCGATCTCGATGCCTATGTGCGGGCGGCGTTTGCGGGATTGAGCGGTTCGGGGCAGGCGCAGATCAATCCGGGTACAGTGGCGCGCACCACGGTTAACGGGATCAGCGCGGCGCGCGGCATGGCGCGCGTGGCATCGGATGGCGGGCAGGTGGATGTAACCGTGTTCGCCTATGAACTGGCGGCTGGACAGGCGGTGCACTTCGTTACGATCGTACCGGCCGGAAGCGGCGATGTCTTTGCCGGGATGTATGGATCGCTGCGCCGGATTTCTGCGGCCGAAGCCGGCGCGATCAAGCCGCGCAAATTGGTGGTCGTGACTGTTGGCAAGGCCGATACCGTGCAGACGCTGGCCCGGCGGATGGCCTATACTGATGCGCCGCTCGACCGGTTTCTGGTGCTCAATGGGTTAACGGCTACCAGCCGGCTAGAGGCGGGTCAGCGGGTCAAGCTGGTTACATATTGATCGGCGCAACCGCTGGGTAAACGCAAAGAGGCGGCGAGAAAATCCCGCCGCCTCCTGCGTTCCAGCTCTTGGATCGAGCTTAGGTATTGCGTTAGTTCGCGGAAGCCATTGCCGTCGAGGTCGTGTTGAAGGTGGTCTTCAACTGGTTGCCCAAGCCTTGCATCGCGGTAATCGCGGCAACGGCGATCAGCGCGGCGATCAGGCCGTATTCAATCGCGGTTGCACCGGCATCATCGCGGAACAGCTTGTTGATAAACTTCATGGTCAGTCTCCTGTGAGCAGTCTTGATCAGTACCCGAACTCTTTTCCCGTGCCCGGAACGAGTGTTTGAAAACGTAAAAGCAATATGTTGAAATTTATTTAATTCCCGGTCGCGCCTCCGATTGCCTCAGCCGATTTGCTGGAAATGGAATTCCAGGTGACTTGGCTTTCACCCGCGAAGTTTTGCAGCGCGGTCATCAGCGCAAGGATGATCAGCGCGCAGATCAGCCCCATCTCGATCGCGGATGTGCCCCGTTGGTCTTTCGCCAAGGCTATGAGTGTCGTCTTCAGCATTCCCACTTCGCTCCCTGAGGCGATGGGATTGGCTTTTGTCAGGCTGTTCCTAAGGAATGATTGAGATTTCACGCGATTATGCAAAAAGCATCACATGATCCCCGTTGTCGCCGTTGCCCTTGTTGCGCCTGATGGTCGCGTTCTGATGCAGCGCCGGCGGCTTGGCGGAGCGCATGGCGGCTTGTGGGAGTTTCCGGGCGGCAAAGTTGAACTGGCCGAATCCGCGGATCAGGCCCTGATTCGCGAAGCGGCGGAGGAACTGGGGATCACGCTGGCCGCCGCGGATCTGACCGCGCTGACTTTCGCGACGCGGCCCGGCGATCCTTATGGCGTGCTGTTATACTTGTGCCGCCATTGGGGCGGAGTGCCGGCCTGTCTGGATGGCGAAGAGATCGCATGGATCGCACCTGATGCGCTTTTGCAGTTGGCGATGCCCCCGCTTGATGTGCCGTTGGCAGAGGCCGTGAAAGAAGTGCTCGAAAAGACGATTTAGCTGCTTGCCAAGCCGCAGCGACGCCCCTATGTGCGCCTCTCCAACGCGCCCGTAGCTCAGCTGG
>JBDKLL010000036.1:0-11728 GCA_039795595.1 Pseudomonadota bacterium | reverse complement strand
CCCCGGGGAGCCGCTTGGCTGAGAGGGGCGGTTAGCATCGCCCGACCCGTTGAACCTGAACCCGTTAGCACGGGCGGAGGGAGTGGCCGGTGATTGCACCCCAGCCAACCCTGCGCCCACCGAAGGAGCGCATCATGGCCGACATCAACTCCAAGCTGGAAATCGGCGTCACCACCGGGCCGATCCGCGGATCGCAGAAGATCCATGTCGGCCCGCTGAAAGTGGCGATGCGCGAAATCCATCTGGAACCCAGTTCGGGCGAGCCACCGGTGCGGGTTTACGACACCTCTGGTCCCTACACCGATCCCACTGCCAATATCGATATCGCCGCCGGTTTGCCGCAACTGCGCCGCGACTGGATCATGGCCCGCGGCGATGTGGAAGAATATCAAGGCCGCGCGATCAAGCCTGAAGACAACGGGCAGCTTGGCCCCGATCGGTCGGGCGGGGTGCCGCCGTTCCCCAACGTCGTTACGCGCCCGCTACGCGCCAAGGCCGGCCAGAACGTCAGCCAGATGCACTATGCCCGCCGCGGGATCATCACGCCCGAAATGGAATACGTCGCCACGCGCGAAAACCTCGGCCGCGAAATGCTGCGCGAATACCAGCGCGATGGGCAGGATTGGGGTGCCAGCATCCCCGATTACGTCACCCCCGAATTCGTCCGCGATGAAGTGGCGCGCGGCCGCGCGATCATTCCCAGCAACATCAACCAACCCCAAGCCGAACCGATGGCGATCGGCAGCAACTTCCTCGTCAAGATCAACGCCAACATCGGCAATTCGGCGGTGGCCAGCGACGTGGCCTCTGAAGTGGACAAGATGGTCTGGTCGATCCGCTGGGGCGCCGATACCGTGATGGACCTGTCCACCGGGCGCAACATCCACGACACCCGCGAATGGATCCTGCGCAACAGCCCGGTGCCGATCGGCACGGTGCCGATCTATCAGGCGCTGGAAAAAGTTGGCGGGATCGCCGAAGACCTGACGTGGGAAATCTTCCGCGATACCCTGATCGAACAAGCCGAACAGGGCGTGGACTATTTCACGATCCACGCCGGGGTACGGCTGCCCTATATCCCGCTGGCCGCGAAGCGAATGACTGGGATCGTTTCGCGCGGCGGATCGATCATGGCCAAGTGGTGCCTGGCGCATCACAAGGAATCGTTCCTTTACGAACGGTTCGACGAAATTACCGAAATCATGAAGGCCTATGATGTTGCCTATTCGCTGGGCGATGGGCTGCGTCCCGGCTCGATCTACGACGCGAATGACGAAGCCCAGTTCGCCGAACTCTATACCCTTGGCGAATTGACCAAGCGGGCGTGGGCGCAAGACGTGCAGGTGATGATCGAAGGCCCGGGCCATGTGCCGATGCACAAGATCAAGGAAAACATGACCAAGCAGCTTGAGGCGTGCGGCGAAGCCCCGTTCTACACCCTCGGGCCGCTCGTCACCGATATCGCGCCGGGGTATGATCATATCACCAGCGGGATCGGTGCGGCGCAGATCGGGTGGTATGGCACTGCGATGCTCTGCTACGTCACCCCCAAGGAACACTTGGGCCTGCCCGACCGCGATGACGTGAAAGTGGGCGTGGTCACCTACAAGCTGGCGGCCCATGCGGCCGATCTGGCCAAGGGTCACCCCGCCGCGCAAGTCCGCGACGATGCCTTGTCAAAAGCGCGGTTCGAATTCCGCTGGCGCGATCAGTTCAACCTCAGCCTCGATCCCGATACGGCCGAACAGTACCACGACCAGACTTTGCCCGCCGAAGGTGCGAAATCAGCGCATTTCTGCTCGATGTGCGGGCCAAAATTCTGCTCGATGAAGATCAGCCAGGAAGTGCGCGATTTTGCCGCCAAGCAGAACCAGCCCAGCACCAGCTTCATCGCTGCCGACGAAGCCGAAGCCGGGATGCAGGAAATGGCGGCCAAGTACAACGAAGGCGGCCGCGAACTGTACATCGGCGCTGGCAACCGCGAACACGATTGACCTTGCAGGCCAGTCCGCAGCCTTCATCGCTGCGGATTGGCCTGTATCCGACTGACTTGACCTGCCCGATGCACTGCCGCACCTTCCCCTGAACAAGAGGAGGATGCCAGCATGACTTCACCCCAAACCGGCGGCTGCCTGTGCGGCGCAGTGCGCTATAGCGTTGCGGCGGAACCGCTGATGCAAGTCATCTGCCACTGCAAGAACTGCCAGCGGCAATCGGGCAGCGCCTGGTCGATGATCGCGGGCGTGCCAGAAACGGCGGTTACGATCACCGGCGCACTGACCACTTATGAAGACCACGGCGATAGCGGCGGTGGGGTGTTGCGGCAGTTCTGCGGCACTTGCGGATCACCACTGTTTTCCCGCGTGGCCAGCGCGCCGGGCATGCTCTTCATCAAGGCTGGGACGCTGGACGATACCAGCGCCTTCGCGCCCGCGGTGCAAATCTGGACCAAAAGCCGCCAGCACTGGATCGAACAGGCCGGTGACATGGTAACTGTGCCGGCGTTTGCCGCCAATCCGGGCTGAACGGCGATGACCCAGCAAACTGTTGTTGCCCGCGGTTGGCGCGTAATGTTGTGGGCCGCCGCGGCTTACAACCTGCTGGTTGGGGTGCCAGCCGTATTGATGATTGGCGCGCCAGTGGCCGATCGACTGGTCGGCTTGCTCGTCGGGTGTTTCGGGATCGTCTATGCGCTGGTGGCGCGCGCGCCGGCGCGGCTGGCTCCGGTGCTCTGGGCCGGGATCGCCGGCAAGCTGGGGGTCGTGGCGCTGATGGTGCCCGAAGTTCTGGCGGGGCGCGCCGTGCCGGGCACGGGGGTCATTCTGACTGGCGATGCGCTTTTTACGCTGGGGTTCTTCGCGTTCCTGCTGCGCCAGCGCTAGGCCACCCGGGGTAGCATTTGTTCGATATCGGCAACGTGGGCCAACCCCGTACCGGGGTTGAGCACCGCTGCCGTCCCCGCCGCCATGCCCCAGCGCAAAGCCTCGGCTGGATCGGCCCCGCCCGCCAGCGCGTGGACCATGCCCGCTACGAAGCTGTCGCCCGCCCCGGTCGCGCTTTTGACATCAACCGGAATACCCGGCCGCACCACCACCCCGCCGGCATGGGCCAGCACGGCCCCGGCATGGCCAAGCGTAACCGCCACCAGCGCCGCCTTGCCAGCCTGAACCAACGCCTGTGCGGCAGTGCCAATGGCCTCGGGCGTGGCGAACTTCTGCCCCATGAGCGCTTCGAACTCGCCTTGGCTGGGCTTCACCAACGCCAATCCGCCCGCCGCAACTGCGGCCGCCAGCGCCGGGCCTGACGTATCCAGCACCAACTGGATCCCCCGCGGGGCCAATGCCGCGGCCAGCCGGGCAAAAAAGTCCGCCGGAACGCCGCGCGGCAGCGATCCCGATGCCACCAGCCACGTGCAATCCAAGGCCGCACAGTGTTCCAGCGCGGCGCGCCATTCGGGTTCGGAAACCAGCGGCCCTTCCGGCACAAAGCGATATTCCTGCCCGGTGGCGCGTTCGAACACCGCCATGCTCATCCGGGTGTGATCGGCGATCGGGATGCGGTGACGCTGGATTCCAATTCCGTCGATCAGTTCATCCAGCAACCCACCGGTTGCCCCGCCCGCCAGATAGACCGCGGCGACATCGCCGCCAAACCGCGCCAAGACCCGTGCCACGTTGATCCCGCCGCCACCCGGATCATACCGCTGCGCCATGGTACGAACTTTGTGGGTGGGGAATACCCGCTCAGCCTCGCACGCGGAATCGATCGCCGGGTTCAGCGTCAGCGTGGCGATACACGGCGCGGCGGTGGACATGGCCCTGCCTTTACCGCTTGCGCACGAATTCCGCGCGCAGCACCAGCCCCTTGATGCCGGGATAACGACAGTCGATTTCCTGCGGGTCGCCAGTCAGGCGGATCGACTTGATCAGCGTGCCTTGCTTCAGCGTCTGCCCGGCACCTTTGACTTCAAGGTCCTTGATCAGGGTAACCTGATCGCCATCGGCCAGCAGGTTGCCCACCGCATCGCGCACTTCAACCGCGCCTTCGGCAGCCCGCTTGGCCGCCAATTCCGATGCCGGCAACCATTCGCCGCTCTCTTCATCGTATACGTAATCTTCGTCTTCGCCGGCCATCAGACACTCCTTTTGCTATTCCAGCCATGGCAGGTGGCGCCGCCATTGGCTACAGCGCGGTTTAGGCCGATCGTTCAGTGCGCCGCGATCCGATCGAGCATCCGGAAAAAGAATGCGGTGGACCAGCCCAGTTGCAGCATCCCCAGGATGCTCTCGAACGCGCCAAGCAGCCGCCATTGCACTAGGATATGGGTATCGTTGTAGCCAACCGTCGAATAGCTGATGGTTGAGAAATAAAGCGCGGATTCCAGATCCTGAATCGCCCCCAGCCCCAGATACGTCAGCGCGAACAGCCAGATTTCAACGCCGTGCAGGGCCAGCATCGCGATAACGATGCCCAGCGTAAACACCACGCCGCGCGGCGATAACGGATTGATATGCTGAAGCCGTTCCAGCGCAACTTCGGTGCGCAGCGCCCGATTGAGGCCAAACAAGCCGAACCCGTGAACCACCACGCACGCCACCACCATCGCGCTGGAAATGGCGAACTGGAGCAGCAGGTTGTGGCCCATCAGCGGGGAATCAATCGCGCAGCAAGTCGTTGATTGCGGTCTTGGCGCGGGTTTGGGCATCGACCGTCTTGACGATCACCGCGCAATAGAGCGACGGCCCCGGCGTGCCATCGGGCAAAGGCTTGCCCGGCATCGAACCCGGCACGACCACCGCATAAGGCGGCACGCGGCCGATATGCACTTCGCCGGTCGCGCGGTCGATGATCTTGGTCGACGCACCAAGGAACACGCCCATCGACAGCACCGCGCCTTCGCACACCCGCACGCCTTCAACCACTTCGCTGCGCGCCCCGATGAAGCAATTGTCCTCGATCACCACCGGCCCGGCCTGCAGCGGTTCCAGCACGCCGCCGATCCCGACCCCGCCCGACAGATGCACGCCCTTGCCGATCTGGGCACAGCTGCCCACCGTGGCCCAGGTATCAACCATCGTGCCTTCGCCGACATACGCGCCGATATTCACGAAGCTTGGCATCAGGATCACGCCCTTGGCGATGAACGAACCCCGGCGCGCCACCGCACCCGGCACCACCCGGAAGCCGCCTTCGCGGAACCGGGCATCATCCCAACCCGCAAACTTCGACGGCACTTTATCGAATGCCGGGGCACCGGCCGCCCCGTTCGGCATTACCACGTTGTCGTTCAGCCGAAACGACAGCAGCACCGCCTTCTTCAGCCACTGGTTGACCTGCCAGCCGCCGTTGCCATCGGGTTCAGCCACGCGCGCCTGCCCGGAATCGAGCAGCGCCAACGCGGCTTCAACCACTTCGCGCACATCGGCGCTGGCCGTGGTAACGGTATCGCGAGCATCCCAGGCGGCTTCGATCGCAGTGGCAAGTTGGGCGGACATGATGGCTTCTCCGGCAAAAACGCGGGGTTGCGCCTATCGCGTGGCAAGCCGCGGGGCAAGCATTTGCGATCAACCGATCCTGAAAGAAATTTCAGGTTCAGCAAGTCTGTGCCAATCGGGTAGCAGAACCGCGGCGCAATGCTGGCCGCCGCGCAAAGATCGGGATAGGGTCGACGTCATGGAACTCCAAGCGCGGATCGGGATGAGCGCGGCCTTGCTGTCGCTGGCGTTGGTTGCGGGATGCGGCGGTGGATCCGTGGGCAGCACCCCGGTGCCAACCCCAACCGACACGCCAACCCCGACAGCCACCGCAACGCCTACGCCTACCCCCACGCCGACACCGACGCCCACTCCAACGCCGACCGCCACGCCAACATCAGCGTTCATCACCACTGAATACAATCGCTCAACCGGCCCGGCCCAACACAATGCCATCACCGCGTGGAGCATGGGCGCAACCGGCAGCAAGATCACCATCGGGATCGTCGATTCGGGGATTGATACCACCAGCCCCGAATTCGCTGGGCGGATCGCAACCGCATCGCGCGATGTGGCATCGAACCGGGCTTTGACCAACGCCGACGATGATCACGGCACCAACGTTGCCATGGTGGCCGCCGCCGCGCGCGACAACACCGGCATTCTGGGCATTGCGTGGAACGCCATCATCGCAATGTTCCGGGCCGACAAGCCCGGCAGTTGCGCAACATACGATGCCAACGTGCCCGATAGCGGCTGCTCGTTCTACGATTCCGACATCGCCAGCGGGGTTAATGCCGCAGTGGCGGCGGGGGCAAAAGTGATCAACCTGTCACTAGGCGGATCGGCACCCACGGCAACGCTGCGCACAGCCGTTGCCAATGCCACGGCCGCCGGCGTGGTGATCGTGGTGTCTGCCGGGAACGACGGTGCATCGACCGATACGACCAAGGACCCCAACAACCCGAACCCGTTTGCCACGGGCATTCAGGCCGCCGGCAGTGGGGCCGTGATTATCGCCGGATCGGTTGATGCGAACGACGTGATTTCATCGTTCAGCAACAAGGCTGGCACTGGGGCGGCGGCCTATCTTACGGCGCGCGGCGAACGGGTATGCTGCGTCTATGAAAACGGCGTGCTGAAAACGGTGACCAATGCCGATGGGTCGCGTTCGATCTATGTCTTTTCCGGCACCAGTTTTGCCGCGCCGCAAATTGCCGGGGCCGCCGCCTTGCTGCGCGAAGCCTTCCCTACGCTGACGGCAACCCAAGTGGTCGACCTGTTGCTGCGCAGCGCCAAGGACGGCGGGAGCACCGGCACCGATGCGATTTACGGCCGCGGCATTCTGGACATCGCCGCTGCTTTTGCGCCGCAAGGCAGCACCAGTCTGGCCGGCAGCACCACGGCGCTGCCGCTGGGCGATACCACGCTGGTCACCTCTGCGGCGATGGGCGATGCGGTGCAAGGCAGCGCGGGTTTGAGCGCCGTAATGCTGGATGGCTACCAGCGCGCCTATCGGATCAATCTTGGTGCCGGCCTGAAAGCCGCGCGGGTGCCGCTGCGGCTGGCCGGCGCAATGGCCGCCGAAACGCGTCAGATCAGCTTGGGCGATGACCATCTGGCGCTGGCCTTTTCGGTCGATGGGCACGGGCGGGTTGGCCGCCTGCCATGGACCGGGGCGCTCCACCTTTCACGTGGCGATGCCGAAGCTGCCCGCGTGCTGGCCGCCCGGGTCGTGGCCAAAATCGCACCACATTCGACCATCGCCTTTGCCTTTGCCCAGGGTGCGGACGGACTGGTGGCGGAGTTGCAAGGCCACCGCCAACCCGCATTCCTGATCGCCCGCGCGCCGCTGGATGACACCGGCTTTGGTGAAAACGGCCAGACCAGTTATGCCATCCGGCACCAACTGGGGGCGTGGGGCATCAGCCTTGCGGCAGAAACCGGATCGGCGTTAACCAGCGCACCCGTGCAAGCGGCCAATGGATTGGTGCAGCGCCTGCGTGCCGATCATGCCCAGCGTTTCGGGATCGCATTCGATCGCACTGCGGGGGCGTTTTCGGCCGGGCTGGCCGCCAGCTGGCTGACGGAAAACCGCACGATCCTTGGCGCGCGCCTGCACGAAGGGTTTGGCCCGGGCGGGGCCGATAGCCTGCTGCTTGATGGCAGCGTGGCATGGGCACCCACCGGATGGCATTTCGGTGCAGCGTGGCGCAGCGGCATAACCCGTCCGCACGCCGGCGGCACGGTGTTGCCGGAATCAATGTTGGTGACTTCGGCATGGGCGGTAGATGCAGTGCACGATACCGTGTTCATGGCCGATGACAGTCTGGGCCTACGGGTATCGCAACCGCTGCGCGTGGAACGCGGCGGGATCGCGCTCAACCTGCCGGTCGATTACAGTTATGCCACGCAGGCCGCTTCCTTTGCCGCGCGAACGCTGGCGCTCAGCCCCACCGGCCGCGAAATCGACAGCGAATTGGTCTGGCGCGGGCCGTTGTGGAATGGCGCAGCGATGGCCAGCCTGTTCTATCGCAAAGACCCCGGCCACTATGCCGCGCTTCCCGATGACAAGGGATTGGCCGTCAGCTGGACCGGCCAGTTCTAAGCCCGCAAACCCGGCAGCAGGTTTACGCCTGCCGCCGGTTTAACGCTTCATGCAATGCCGTTATGCGCCGGCCAGCCGGGCAAATTCCCATGCCTTGTCAGCCAAGGGCTGCACCCGTTCGGACATCGCCTTGGCGTGCGCCGAACTGGCGGTGCCATCGATCACCCGCTTTTTGATGCCCTGCATAATCCCGGCGAGCCGGAAGAAGTTGTAGGCGAAATACCAGTTCATGTCCGGCACGCTGGTGCGGCCGGTCGCCGCACAATAACGTTCGACCACTTCGTCCAGCTCGGGGATGCCCAGCGCCTTGCGATCAAGGTCCATTACCCCGCTGCGCCCGCCATTTTCGGTCACCCACGCCATCGCGACATAAGTGAAATCGGCCAGCGGATCCCCCAGCGTGGACAGTTCCCAATCGAGCACCGCCAGAACTTTGGGTTCATCCTTCGCCCAGATCATGTTGTCGATCCGGTAATCGCCGTGCACCACGCTGGTGCGGGTCTGTTCGGGTAACGTGGCGGCGAGGAACGTGATGAGCCGCTCCATCGATTCCATGTGTTCGGTTTCGGCCAGCTTGTATTGCTTGGTCCAGCGTTCCACCTGCCGACCGAAATAGTTGCCCGGCTTGCCATAGTCCGACAGCCCTGCCTGATCGACATCCACCGCGTGCAACCCGGCCAGTGTATCGATCATCGCGTTGTAGGTGGCGCGGCGATATTCCGGTGCATCATTGGGCATCGATCCGTCCCAGATGGTTCGGCCATCGACCATGCCCATGACATAAAACCAGCTGCCCACCACGCTATCGTCGGTGCACAGGCCATATTGCGGGGCCACGGTCCACCCGGCCTTGGCCAGCGCGGCCTGAACCTTGTATTCTCGATCGACCGCGTGGGCGCTGGGCAGCAGCGGGCCGAACGGCTTGCGCCGCAGCACATAGTTCCCGCTGGGGGCTTCGATCTTGTAGGTCGGGTTGGATTGGCCGCCTTTGAACTTGGTCAAGTTCAACGGACCGGTGAAGCCCGCCACGTTGGCCTGCATCCATTCGGTCAGCTTTGCGGTGTCCAGCCGGTCGGCGCCTTCCGGCTCAACCGTGCCGACAAAGTCCAGTTCTGCGTTGATTGCGGGTGCGTCGCTCATCGTATTGCTCTTCCGCTGGTAGGCTTACTGATCGAACACGATGACCGAGCGCGCCGAATGGCCGGCCTTCATCTTGTCAAACCCTTCGTTGATCGCTTCCAGCGGGATCCGTTCGGCAATGATCGTATCGAGATCAAGCATCCCGCGCATATAGAAATCGACCAGCCGCGGCAGGTCCACCGGGAAGCGGTTGCCGCCCATGATCGAACCCTGCAGTTTCTTGCCCGAGAGCAGCTCCATCGCCCCCAAACCAACCTTTTCGTTCAGCGGCAGCATGCCCAGAATCGTGGCGGTGCCGCCGCGGCGCAGCGCGCTGACCGCCAACTGCGCCGAAGCCGGACGGCCAACCGCTTCGATCGCGTGATCAACCCCGCCCTTGGTCAGTTCCAGAATCTGCGCGGCGGCATCGGGGGCCGCGGCGTCGATCACATCGGTGGCCCCCAGCTTGATCGCCAGTTCGCGCTTTTCCGGCATCGGATCGGCCGCAATAATCCGGCCCGCGCCGGCGATTTTTGCCGCATTAATCGTGGCCAGGCCCACCCCGCCACAGCCCACCACAGCCACGGTTTCACCCGGGGTCAGATCGCAGGCATTGAACACCGCGCCAGCGCCCGTGGTCACCGCGCAGCCGATCACCGCCGCGCGATCCAACGGCATTTCGGGGTTGATCGCCACGCAGGCGTGTTCGTGCACCAGCATCATTTCGGCAAAAGCCGAAAGGTTCAGCATCTGGTTCACCACCGAACCATCGCTGGCCCGGGTCAGGCGCGGGGCATCACCCGGCGCGCGGCGGGTATCGCCGCCAAGGCACAGCGACATCCGCCCGGTAACGCAAAATTCGCAGTGCCCGCAGAAGGCCGAAAGGCAGGTCACCACCGCATCGCCCACTTTCACGGTGCGCACTTCGCTGCCCACCGCTTCGACGATCCCGGCCGCTTCATGACCGGGAACGCACGGCATGGCGTGCGGATACGTGCCTTCGATAAAGTGCAGGTCCGAATGGCACAGCCCGCAAGCCACGGTGCGGATCAGCACTTCGTGCGGACCGGGCTTGGCGACGTTCAGCTGGTCGATAACCAGTGGCTGGCCGGCTTTTTCAAGGATCGCTGCCTTCATCATACTCTCCAATCAAAACCCCTCTCGCCGGGCTTAACCGCACGGCAAGAGGGGGGTATTCCATCCTTGCGCGATCAGCGCGACACGCCCAGATCGCCCGAACTGAACCCGGCATCCGCCTGCGGGGCGTGCTTGCCGAATTCGACGCGTGCGATCGACCGGGCGTGGACTTCATCCGGACCATCGGCGATCCGCAGCGTGCGGATCGAGGCATAAGCCTTGGCCAGCCCGAAGTCTTCGGACACGCCGCCACCGCCGTGGGCCTGAATCGCATCGTCGATGATCTTCAGGGCCATGCGCGGGGCCTGCACCTTGATCATCGCGATTTCGGCCTGCGCCGCCTTGTTGCCAACCTTGTCCATCATGTCGGCCGCCTTGAGGCACAGCAGGCGCGAACATTCGATGTCGATGCGGGCTTCGGCGATGCGCTGTTCCCACACCGAATGCGATGAGAGCGGCTTGCCGAAGGCCACGCGCGATTGCAGGCGGCGGACCATCTTGGCCAGCGCTTCTTCGGCCACGCCGATCGTGCGCATGCAGTGGTGGATGCGGCCCGGCCCAAGCCGGCCTTGAGCGATTTCAAACCCGCGCCCTTCACCCAGCAACATATTGCTGGCCGGGATGCGCACGTTATTAAGCTGGATTTCCATGTGGCCATGCGGCGCATCGTCATACCCGAACACCGGCAAATGGCGGACGATTTCAACGCCGGGGGCATCAAGCTCCATCAGCACCATCGATTGCTGCGCGTGCTTCTTGGCTTCGAAATCGGTCTTGCCCATGACAATCGCGATCTTGCAGCGCGGGTCACCCGCACCCGATGACCACCACTTACGCCCGTTGAGCACGTATTCATCGCCTTCACGGCGGATCGAACATTCAACGTTGGTGGCATCGGATGAGGCTACCTGCGGTTCGGTCATCAGGAAGGCCGAACGGATTTCGCCGTTCATCAGCGGCTTGAGCCAGCGTTCTTTCTGCTCAAGCGTGCCATAACGGTGCAGCACTTCCATGTTGCCGGTATCGGGCGCAGAGCAGTTGAACACTTCCGAAGCAAAGCCCACGCGGCCCATTTCTTCGGCGCAGAGCGCATATTCCAGATTGGTCAGGCCCGGACCTTCGAACTGGAAGGTTTCTTCGACATGGTGATGGCCATCGTTGCGCGGGGGCATGAACAGGTTCCAGATCCCCGCCGCCTTGGCGCGGGCCTTTTCCTCTTCCACCACCTGCAGCACCTTCCAGCGGCCGCCTTCGGCATCCTGCTTCTTATAATCGGCCTGCCGCGGGCGAACATGGTCTTCGATAAAGCCGCGCACGCGATCGCGCCAATAGACCTGCCGTTCTGTGGGATCGAAATCCATGTCTTCCTGTCCTTTCCTGATACCGTCGA
>JBDKLL010000035.1:0-2662 GCA_039795595.1 Pseudomonadota bacterium | reverse complement strand
TCATCAGCGCTTCCAGATTGCGGAGGTATTTGTCGGTACGCCAATCCTTGGCGAGTTCGACAGCAGCGCGCAGCAATTGCCCACGGTGGGCCTCAAGTTTCTTTTCCAGCCGTTCGAACAGGGTAAAGGCATCGGCCGTGGCCCCGGCAAACCCGGCGATCACACTGCCATCGCCAATCCGGCGAACCTTGCGGGCGTTCGGCTTCATCACCGTGTTGCCCATCGAAACCTGACCATCGCCAGCGATGACGGTGCGCCCACCCTTCTTCACGCCGATAATGGTGGTGCCGTGCCATTGCACAAGCCCATGACTGGAATGCTGATCGTTCATGCCACCGGATATATGTGCGATCCGGCCGGCTTCAAGTTAGCTATGGTGTGGAAGTTAGCTACCGTTCGGCCCGCCACCGCCACCGCCCTGCCCGTTGCCCATCCCGGCAGCGCCAACCGTGCCAATGTTGCCGAACAGGTCTTCCAGGAACGAGCGATCGCGGCCCAGCGTTGGCGTGGCTTTGCCATCCGGGCTAAGCTGCACAACGGTTTCCATGCCGGTCCGCTTGATCGCGGTGACATTGCCCTTGTCGTCAAACGTTACCTTGACCAGCAACTGTTCGTTGGTGCGCGGGCGGGCGAACGCCGCCTGCCGGGTATTGCTCGACAGGTAGTACCAGTCCTTGTGCCCAAACTGGCTGATGAACGTGGGCCGGCCCAGCGTGCGTTCGACCGAAGCCTGGTTGTCCACCCCGGGCGCCACCGAATCGAGCAGCGCGGCATCGACGATGTAACCACGGTGGTCCTTGATCGATGCGCAGCCCGACAGACCTGCCACCAGCAACGCGCCCAGCGCCGCCGCGCGCACCGCCTGCCCATTCAACCGCATCCCGTTAAGCCGCACCATGCACTTGCTCCGTCCGGCACAGTGGGCATTGCCCGCCGGCCTCGTGTCCTTTATCGCCGCCGAGCCTTACGGCTCCTTGACGCGCCGCGCAATGGGCGCGGAGGCTGCCCGATGGGGCAAATGCGTTTAATCCCCGCTGAACAAAGGACCCGCCCCCCGATGTCGCTGCTTTCCCGCCTGTTTGGCCCGCGCCCCGATGATCGCGCCGCCGTGCGCCCACTGTGGCACCGCGTGGTGGAAATCGCACGCGAACCGCACTGGTATGCCCGCGGCGGCATTGCCGATAGCGTGGCCGGGCGGTTCGATGCGATCACGCTCGTGCTGGCGTTGGTGCTGCTGCGGATGGAACGCGATCCGGAACTGGCCCAGCCGATGGCCCGCCTTGCCGAACTGTTCGTTGAAGACATGGACGGGCAACTGCGCGAAAGTGGAGTTGGCGATATGGTTGTGGGCAAGCACGTTGGCCGCTTGATGAGCACGCTCGGCGGCCGCCTTGGCGCCTATCGCGAAGGATTGGCCGCACCGGATACGGAAGTTCTGGCCGATGCGGTGGCCCGCAACGTTACGCTGCACGATGGGCAGGGGGCGGATGCCGTGGTCGCGGCGCTGCGCCAACTGGCGGCGGCACTGGATACGCTTGACAGCGCGGCGCTGCTCGCCGGAAAGATCGCCCGATGAGCGAATTTACCCGCCCTTACGATTTGCGCCACCTGCCGACCGAGCCGGTTGAGCTGATTGCCACGCCGGACGAGCGCGCCCAATTGGCCGGGCGCTTTGGCCTGGTCAGCGTCGATGCCATGGCCGCCACGATCACGCTCAAGCCAGAAGGCCAAAGCGTGCGCGCCAACGGCCGGTTGACTGCGCAAATCGTGCAAAGCTGTGCGGTTTCGGGGGAAGACCTGCCGGTCACGATCGATGAACCCGTGGCCCTGCGGTTTATTCCGCCCGGTGGCCCCGGCACCCCGGACGAAGAACTCGAACTCGATTCAAACCAGCTCGACGATATCGAAATGGAAGCTCAGGGTAGCTTTGATCTGGGCGAAGCACTGGCGCAAAGTCTGGCGCTGGCGATCGATCCCTTTGCAGTTGGCCCCAATGCAGAAGCAGCCCGGCGCAAGTCCGGGCTGCTCGATCCCGATCCTGCCGGGCCATTCGCTGCGCTGGCGGCGCTGAAACAGCAGCCGGACTGAACTCAGAACGGGATATCGTCGTCCAAATCGTCGCCGAACCCGCCCGATTGGCCACCGCCAAAACTGCTGCCGCCCGAACGCTGGCCGCCACCAAAGCCGCCGTCGGACGGAGTACCGCCGCCTTGGCCCCAATCGCCGCCGCTACCGCCGCCACGCTGACCGCCACCAGAACCGCTGGCCGAACCGCCACCTTGTGCACCGTCCAGCATGGTCAGCACGCCGCCCATCCCGCCAACCGAGATTTCGGTGGTGTAGCGATCATTGCCCGACTGGTCCTGCCACTTGCGGGTGCGCAGCTGGCCTTCGATGTACACTTTGCTGCCCTTGCGTAGAAACCGTTCGACCACGCCGACCAGACCTTCGGACTGGATCACAACGCTGTGCCATTCGGTGCGTTCCTTGCGCTCGCCAGTCTGGCGATCCTTCCAGCTTTCCGAGGTTGCAATGCGCAGATTGGCGATCCGCCCGCCGTTCTGGAACGACTTCACTTCCGGATCGGCCCCCAGATTGCCGATCAGGATGACCTTGTTGACGCTGCCTGCCATTACTTACCCCTTGCGGATTACAAACCCAG
>JBDKLL010000034.1:0-14887 GCA_039795595.1 Pseudomonadota bacterium | reverse complement strand
CCACAGGGGACATGAGCTGACCATGAAGGCCACTATCGAACGCGCGACGCTGCTCAAGTGCCTGTCGCACGTCCAGTCCGTCGTTGAACGCCGCAACACGATCCCGATCCTGTCGAACGTGTTGATCGAAGCCGCGGGCGATGGGGCCGTGCGCGTCACTGCCACCGACCTTGACCTGCAAGTCGTTGAAACGATGGCGGCGGTTGCGGTGGAAAGCGCGGGCGCGATCACCGTTTCAGCGCACTTGCTGTTCGATATCGCCCGCAAGTTGCCCGATGGCAGCCAGGTCAGCCTCGAAACCGGCGAAGGCCGCATGGCGGTGAAGGCCGGGCGCAGCCGGTTCAGCCTGCCCACGCTGCCGTGCGATGATTTCCCCAAGATTGTCGAAGGCGATCTGCCGACCAGCTTTGAACTGCCCGCGGCCACGCTGGCACAGATGATCGATCGCACCCGCTTTGCGATCAGCACCGAAGAAACCCGCTATTATCTGAACGGTATTTTCCTGCACGTCAGCGATGATGACCTGAAGGCCGCGGCTACCGATGGCCACCGCTTGGCGCGCTTCACGATCAAGCGCCCCGATGGCGCGGATGGGATGCCCGATGTGATCGTGCCGCGCAAATGCGTGGCCGAACTGCGCAAGCTGCTGGAAGAAGCGCTTGATACCAACGTGGTGATTGATCTTTCGGCCAGCAAGATCCGTTTCAAGCTGGGCGGGGAAAGCGGCGTGGTGCTAACCAGCAAGCTGATCGATGGGACGTTCCCCGATTACAGCCGCGTTATCCCGACTGGCAACGACAAGCTGCTGAAGCTTGATCCCAAGAGCCTGTATGAAGGCGTCGATCGCGTTGCGACAATCGCCACCGAAAAGACCCGCGCGGTCAAGATGGCGCTTGATCACGATAAGGTCACGCTGTCGGTCACATCGCCGGATAACGGCACCGCTGCTGAAGAAGTGCCGGCTGATTACAGCTCGGATTCGTTCGAAATCGGCTTTAATGCCAACTATCTCAAGGATATCCTTGGGCAAGTTGAAGGCGATAGCGTGGAACTGCATCTGGCGGATGCCGGGGCGCCCACGCTGATCCGGCAGGACGAAAAGAGCCCGGCGCTCTACGTCCTCATGCCGATGCGGGTGTAATCGCCATGCGGACTGTGCTGATGGCAGCAGCGGTGTTGATGGGCCTGAGCAGCGTTGCCGCGCAGGCCCAGACCGCAACCGCGCAGGATGATCTGGATTGCGCGCTGTGGAGCATTGCGGTGCTGGATAAAGTTCCCGATGGCGAGATGAAGCAAGGCGTGCGGATGGCAATGATCTGGCTGGTCGGTCGCTGGGAAGGGACCACGGGCAAGCCGATTGGCGATGCGATCAATGCGGAAAGCGTTGCCGCGATCGCCCCGCGTATCGGGCAACTTTCGGCCCAATGCCCGCAGCGGATGATGGATTTCGGGGCACGGATGCAGGCGCTGCGAGGCGTGCTGGAAGCAGCCGGAAAGTAACCCGTTGCCCCCTTGAGGGGATCAGCGGGCGCCGCAGCGTTGGCCACAGCGCCCGGTCCACGGCCTAGATATCGACCACGATCTTGCCGAAGTGGGCGTTGGCGGCCTGATGCTTGAAGGCATCGCCCAGCTTGGCCAGCGGAAAATGATCCGAAATTACCGGTTTGATGCCGTTGGCTTCGATCCCGGCGATCATCGCCAGTTGCTGGGCGCGGCTCCCCACGGTCAAACCCTGAACCCGCAAGTTTTTGGCCATTAACAGCGCGGTTTGGATCGGCCCGGCAAAGCCCGCCAAAACCCCGATCAGCGCTACATGGCCGCCAGCGCGGGTGGCCAGCATCGATTGATCGAGCGTGCCCGATCCACCGATTTCCACCACGGTATCCACCCCGACGCCGCCGGTCAGTTCCATGGCCTTGATGCCCCATGCCGGGGTTTCCCGGTAATTGATCAGTTCATCCGCGCCCAGCGCCTTGAGCTTGGCGAGCTTGGCATCCGACGAACTGGTGGCAATCACCCGCGCGCCAGCCGCCTTGGCGAATTGCAGCGCAAAGATCGAAACCCCGCCGGTGCCTTGCACCAGCACGGTTGATCCCGGCTTCACTGCATCATCGACGAACAGCGCGCGCCACGCAGTTAACCCGGCGCAAGTCAGCGTTGCGGCTTCGGCCGCGGAATAGCCTTTGGGTGCGCGGGTGAACCAGTGTTCAGGGGTGACCACCACTTTGCGGGCATAGCCATCAATCCCATCACCCGGCACGCGGGTGAAGGCCGAACCGGGGGCTGCGCCGTCGATCCAGTCCGGAAAGAAGATTGAAACCACCAGATCGCCGGGCGCAAATTGGCTGACCCCGGCACCGACGGCTTCGACCACGCCGGCACCATCGGACATCGGGATGCGGCCGGCTTCGGTTGGGATCATTCCGGCAACCACCGCGAAATCGTGATAGTTGAGCGAACTCGCCTGCAATCGCACCCGAATTTCACCGGGGCCGGGCTGGCCGGGATCGGGCAGGGTGGCAAGGGTCAGCGTATCAAGCCCCGCGGGGGAGCCGATGCGAACGGTCGTGATGGTCATGTGATCTTCTCCGCCAATCGGCGCATACAGAGCCGACGTTTTTTAACGGCGGGAATAAGGCAGAGCTTGGGCAGCGAAGCAAGGGGATGGGCGCGGTTATCCGTCCTTGGCGCGGATCATTTCGGCCACGTCGACGAACTTTTCCCGCGGGGAACCATCGCGGGCGCGGCCTTCTTCGGCGGCTTCGATCTTTTTCCAGTCGCGGAAGGTAACAACGTCCAGCCCGCGTTGCGCGGCCAGCGCATCGAACCCCGGCCGTCCAGATTTGCCACCATCGCCCAATGCTCCGGCGGCAAGATCTTCGGCAATCCGTTCGATCACCGCAAACCCATCGGGGCGGTTGGTGCCAATCGTCCCCGAAGGTCCGCGCCGCGCCCAACCCACGCAGTACAGCCCCGGCAGAATCCGACCTTCATCGTTGGCGAAGCGGCCGGCACGTTCATCGAACGGAACGTCGGGAATGCGCGAGGTTTGATAGCCGATACAGCACACCACCATGCTGGCCGGGATCGTATACGTTTCTCCGGTCCCGACCGCGCGGCCGTGTTCCACCTTGGTGCGTTCAACTTCAACGCCGGTTACCTTGTCTTGCCCAAGGATCGCCCGCGGGCTGGCGAAAAAGTCAAACTCGATCTCGATCGGGGTGTCGGCATAATGGCTGGCAGGAATGGCAGCGAACGACCGCAAATGCGTGACCGATTTGCGCAGACCCGGTTCCAGCAGTGCATCGTCGCCGGGATCGGGCAAGTCGTGCGGGTCAACGCGCGGTGCGGCGCGGGACAAGTGTGAAAGTTCGCCCAGTTCTTTGGGGGTCATCATGATCTGGTGCGGCCCGCGCCGGCCAAGGATTACGATCCGCCGCAGCTTCGATGCCTGCAACAGGTCCAGCGCATGGGCGACGATATCGCTGCCGGCGAATTCCTCGCGGGTTTTAGAAAGGATGCGGGTGACGTCCAGTGCAACGTTGCCCATGCCGATCACCACCGCGGTATCGCCCGAAAGATCGGGATCAAGATTGGCGAAGGCGGGATGGCCATTGTACCAGCCGACGAAGGCCGCGCTGCCGAATACGTTGGGCAGCTCTTCGCCCGGAAGATCCATCTTGCGATCGTGCGGTGCGCCGGTGGCCAGCACCACGGCGTCATACAGGCCCTGCAATTCGGGAATGGTTACGTCCGTGCCGATCATCACGTTGCCGACGAAGCGGATGTTGTCGGATAAGGCGGTGGCTTCGTAGCGCCGAGCGACGCCCTTGATCGATTGGTGATCGGGGGCCACGCCGGTGCGGATCAGGCCATAAGGCACCGGCAGCATATCGAAAATATCAACCCGTACGTCATCGCCCCAATGCTTTTGGGCGGCTTCGGCGGTGTAATACCCGGCGGGGCCTGATCCGATGATGGCGATATGGCGCATGGTTCAGGCAACCTTTCGAATGGATCGGGTGGGGTTCTTGCGGGGCTGGGCAGGATCGCGGCGGTGCGCGAACGGGGCTGGATAAGCGATTGTGCCGATGGCATTTATGCCATGTGCAACGGTGCCCTGCGCCATGCATCCTCCCGCGTGTAAACGCTGTATTTTCCGGATCATGCACGCCTGCGTTCCGCAATACAAGCGTGATCCCTGATGCCAAAAAACTGGCAGAAAACCGGCGATCCGGAGGTGCGCATTAACCAGTTTGAAACGGGTTGCGAGGCAGGTTCACGATCATGCCAGTCACCGCTGCACCGCCATTTTCAGCCGCTTCGGCACAGCCCGCCGCGGGCAGGGGCCGCCGCGCGGTGGATGATCCTGCCGCCGCCGATGGTTACGATGCCCGCGGCGCTTATCTACGCGGTGCGCCGGTTTCCGCGCGAGCCCGGCGCACCGCACGGCGCGGCAGCCCGGTGCGCGATACGGCATTGTGCGCGGTCGAACGCAACTGGAGCCTGATGGCCCCCGTGATGGGTGGTAGTCTGGCGATGCTCGGGGCCAAGTATCTGGCGGTGCCGGGTTCGGTGGAACTGGTAATGGCCGGTGTAGCGATCGGGCTTACCGCGTTCACGCCGTGGGTCCGGCGCTTTGAACGCGCCCGGCAGATCACCGCGCCGCAGCGATTCGCCCTGTTGACGGCAGTGGTTGGGCTGCCAATGCTGTTGTTTGGGGCAGCACTATCGCGCTGGACCGTTGCAGCAGCCGGGCAGTGGCCCGATGCAATCGGAATTCTGGCGATCGTTGGTGCGTTGGCGTCGGTTATCCTTAGTCGGCGGGTGTCCAGCATCATTGTTGCGCTGGTGGCGTTGTGGGGCGGGGCAGGGCTGGCATCGCAATCCGAAGGTTCGGTCTTTGCGCTGGTGGTTGGCGGTATTGTCGGGGGTTATGCCGCGCTTCGGCAGGCCCGGCTCGATGCCGAACTGGCGGAGCGGGATCTTCAGCGCGAACGGCTGCAATTGCGGGCCGAGTAAATCCTGCATGATTACGAACAGACCGGGCAAGGCTGGTTCTGGGAAACCGATCGGCGCGGGTGGCTGGTCTATCTTTCGCCGACGATCGGCGAATTGCTCGAGCGTGATCCACACGAACTCATGGGGCGGCCGCTGCCCGAACTGTTTGTTGCCGACCCGGCCGGGCAGGAAAGCGAGCGCACGCTGGCGTTCCACCTTACCGCGCGTTCAGCCTTCAGCGATCTGGCACTGCGGGCCGCGACGCCCACCGAAGAGCGCTGGTGGTCGGTCAGCGGCCGGCCGATCTATGACGGGTTTGGAAACTTCCTCGGCTTTCGCGGTTCTGGCGCAGACCTAACCGAAAAGCGCCGATCGCAGGAGCAGGCCTCGCGGTTGGCGCATTACGATTCGCTGACCAGCCTCGCCAACCGGTTCCAGATGTCGCGAACGCTGGAAGAAATCATTGCCGCGCCCAAGTTGGACCAACGCGCGTGTGCGGTGCTGTTGATCGATCTGGACCGGTTCAAGCAAGTCAACGACACGATGGGGCACCCGGCAGGTGATAGCCTGTTGAAACAAGTGGCCGCGCGATTGGATCACGCGGTTGGTGAGTTTGGTCGGGTCGGGCGACTTGGGGGTGATGAGTTTCAGGTTATTCTTGTCGGGCAGCACCGCCGCGAAGATTTGGGGATGCTGGCCAGCCGGATCATCCGCGACTTGTCTGAACCTTATACGATCGACGGACACCGCGTGGTGATCGGTGCATCGGTCGGGATCGCGTTATCGCCCGATGATGGCGTGACCAGCGAAGCGATCATTCGCAACGCTGATCTGGCGCTCTATGCCGCAAAGGATAGCGGTCGCGGCAAATACCATTTCTATGCCCCAGACTTGCACAGCAATGCCGAAGAACGCCGCCAGCTTGAACAGGACTTGCGCGATGCCTTGGCCAACGATGGGTTCGAGTTGAATTACCAGCCCGTGGTGCATACCGCGACCGAACGGATCACCGGATTTGAAGCCCTGTTACGCTGGAACCACCCACAGCGCGGTTACCTGTCACCGGCCCGGTTCGTGCCGGTGGCCGAAGACAGTGGGTTGATCGCCCAGATCGGCGAATGGGTTTTGCGCACGGCTTGCCGTGACCTTGCACAATGGCCAGCCGAAGTGCGCGTGGCAGTCAACGTTTCGCCGCTGCAATTTGCCAATCCCAATCTGCCAGCCTTGATCACCAACGCGCTGGCGGCGGCGCAAGTCGATCCGGAGCGGCTGGAACTGGAAATCACTGAAACGGTATTTCTCAACGATGATGATGGCACCGATGCCATGTTCGCTGCACTGAAACGTATTGGCGTACGGCTGGCGTTGGACGATTTCGGAACTGGTTATTCATCGCTCGCCTATTTGAAGAAGGCGCCGTTTGACAAGATCAAGATCGATCAGGGTTTTGTCCGCGGGGCAACGGTTCCCGGCAGCCGCAACGCGGCGATCATCGCCTCGATCGTCAATCTGGCCGAGGCACTGGGCATGGAGACAACCGCCGAAGGGGTTGAAACGCTCGATGAACTCGATCTGGTGCGGATGCTGGGGTGCAGCCACGTGCAGGGCTTCATTTACGAAAAATCGCTCAGCCGCGATGCTGCAACGATCAAGTTGCAGACCGGGCTATCGGCGATTGCCAAAGGGCCGCGCGCAGCCCGGCCCGTGCGGCATACGATGTTGCGTACGATCGGATTGGGCCATGGCGGCCAGCAATATCATGGCACGATCCGCAATATTTCAACCACTGGCGCGCTGATCGAAGGGTTGTGGAACGTGCCGCCGGGGACCGTGTTCGAGATCCTGTTCGGCGATGGCCTGACCCTGACGGCAACCGCGCGGTGGTGCGATGACGATCGCATGGGGGTAGAGTTCAGCGAACCACTTGAACTGGATGATAGCGGGCGCATTGCGATGCTGGCCGCCGTGAACGGCGCATCGGATCGCGGTTCGGATCACGGGCCTGATCGCGGTTCGGATCACGGGCCTGATCGCGGATTGGGGCGCGGGGTTGATCATGGCCGGATGTGGGCTGCGCAGGCGCTTTCAGCGTGAAGCGTTAGCCATTCGGAAACCCTGGCCGGGGTATGCCCGAAGTGACGCTCGGGAAAGGATCACTCGGCAAGGCTATGGGCGAGCAAGCGCCATCTGCATTCGAGCGGCTCCGCAACTTGCTGAGCAGCAAGGGCGACGATGCGCCGCGGCTTGCGGATTTTGCGCTATCCGGTGAAGAACTGCGTCAGGCGTTGCTGTTGCTGCGCGATTATGAAGCATCCGGGACCGGCTGGTTCTGGTCGAGCGATCGCCATGGGCGGATCACCTATCTTTCGGATATCGTGGCCCAGCGTATGGGGCACCGCCGGCAGGATATGCTGGGACGATCGGTGCAATCGCTGTTCATTCTGGATCGCGATGATGACGATACCGTTGAACGCACGCTGCCGCTGATCCTGTCGGCCCGCAAGACGTTCGTCGACCTGCCGGTGCGGGCCGCGCTTGAGGATGAAGAAGTCTGGTGGTCGATTTCCGGCCGGCCGCAGTTTGCCGAGGATGGGGCGTTTTGCGGCTATCGGGGCAATGGGACGGATGTAACCGTATCGCGGCAAAGTCAGAAGGATGCATCGCGGCTGGCGCAGTATGATTCGCTGACCGGGTTGGCTAACCGCCACCGAATGGGCAAGCGCCTTGGCGCAACGTTGACGGCGTACCGCGCCGCCAAGCGGGTCTGTGCGGTGATGATGATCGATCTGGACCGGTTCAAGCAGGTCAACGATACGCTGGGCCATCCGGCGGGCGATGAACTGCTGAAACAGGTGGCGCAGCGCCTGCAGCGCGTGGTTACCGAGAAGAATTGCGAAATCGGCCGGCTCGGCGGCGATGAATTTCAGATCATGCTGCCCGATATCGATGATCGCGGGCGGCTGGGCGAAATTGCCAAGACGATCATCATGATGGTGTCGCAGCCCTATCAGATTGAAGGCAGCCGCTGCGTGATCGGCGCGTCGGTTGGGATCGCCATTGCGCCCTATGATGGGGGGAACAGCGAAGAACTGGTGCGGTCTGCCGATCTGGCGCTCTATGCTTCGAAAGGCGGCGGGCGTGGGCAGTTCCGGTTCTATTCCAGCGACCTGCATTCCGAGGCCGAACGCCGCCGCCAGATCGAGGAGGATCTGCGCGATGCGCTGGCGCAGGATCAGATGTATCTTGCCTATCAGCCGATTCTGGATGCGTGCAGCAATGAAGTGGTCGGATTGGAAGCGCTGGCTCGTTGGAACCATCCGGAAATGGGTGCGATTGCGCCGGGGATCTTTATTCCGATTGCCGAAGAAGCCAATCTGATCGGCGCGCTGGGAGACTGGACGCTGAAGCAGGCTTGCGCCGATGCGGTGCAATGGCCGGGCCATGCCAGCATTTCGGTTAACGTTTCGGCGGCGCAATTTGCCAATCCCGGATTTGCTGCGCTGGTGGCGCAGGCTCTGGCTGGTTCGGGGCTGGCGCCGGAACGGCTTGAACTGGAACTGACCGAATCCATTTTTCTGGGCGATAGTGCCGCCACCGAACAGATGTTTAACGCCCTGAAGATGTTGGGCGTGCGGCTGGCGCTGGATGATTTCGGTACGGGCTATTCCTCGCTCGCCTATTTGCAGCACGCCCCGTTTGACAAAATCAAGATCGACAAGGCGTTCATCCGCGGGGTGACGCAGGATGGCAATCGCAATAGCGCGATTATCGCCTCGATCGTCAGCCTTGCGACCGCGCTGGGAATGGATACGACCGCCGAAGGGATCGAGGCGCACGACGAACTGGATGCCATGCGGCGGCTGGGTGTGCGGCAGATTCAGGGCCATATCTATGCCGCGGCGGTCGGCTTCGACGAGGTCTGCGCAGCATTGCGGAGCGGTGCCTGGAAAATCGAGCCGCATGGTCCCAGCCGTTATCGCCATGAACGCCGGACGGTCCTGCGCAAGATCGGGTTGGTCCACGATGATCATCGCTATGAAGCCACGATGCGCAACTTGTCGCGCACGGGGTGCATGGTCGAAGGGCTGATCGATGTGCCGATGGGAACCAGCTTTGTGGTCGATTTTGGGGAAGGGCAATTGGCCGTGGCGGTGGTGCGGCGCACTGCCGGGGTTATGCAGGGACTGGAATTCGAATTGCCGTTGGTGGATGACGGCGCGGGTGGGCTGTGTACGCGGCATCGGGTGTCGCCTTATGTGCTGGCGCAAGCCGGGATGCCGCAGGTGGCGCAGGCCGATGGGCAGCATCCGGGGCAGCCACTGCAGGCGCTGGGCACGGCGCCAAGTTATCCGCGGTTCAATCTGGCCGATATGCGCCACAAGCCGGTGCGCGCGGCCTAAGCGCACCAAGGGTGTCGAAGCCTGCTGACAGTGGCCGCGTCAGCGGCTAAGGGCGCGGACATGACCGATCTCGCACGTATCCGCAATTTCAGCATTATCGCCCATATCGACCACGGCAAGTCGACGCTGGCCGACCGGTTGATTCAGTTCACCGGCGGGCTGACGGAGCGTGAAATGAGTGCGCAAGTCCTTGATAACATGGATATCGAGCGCGAACGCGGGATCACCATCAAGGCGCAGACCGTGCGCCTGAAATATACCGGCAAGGATGGGCTTGATTACGAGCTGAACCTGATGGACACCCCCGGTCACGTCGACTTTGCCTATGAAGTTTCGCGCAGCTTGGCCGCGTGCGAAGGCGCGCTGCTGGTGGTTGATGCGGCGCAGGGGGTTGAGGCGCAGACGCTGGCCAACGTCTATCAGTCGATCGAACACGATCATGAAATCGTGCCGGTGATCAACAAGATCGATCTGCCCGCCGCCGATCCCGACAAGGTCAAGGCCGAGATTGAGGAAGTGATCGGACTGGACGCATCCGATGCAGTGCTGACATCGGCCAAATCGGGCATCGGCATCGAAGACGTGCTCGATGCCGTGGTGGCCAAGATTCCGCCGCCCAAGGGCGATCGCACCGCGCCGCTAACCGCGATGCTGGTCGATAGCTGGTACGATCCCTATCTGGGCGTGGTCATTCTGGTGCGCGTGATCGACGGGGTGATCAAGAAGGGGCTGCAGGTTAAATTCATGGCCGGCGGCACCGAACACCTGATCGATCGGGTGGGCTGCTTTACCCCCAAGATCGAACAGCTCGACGAACTGGGGCCGGGCGAAATCGGTTTTATCACCGCCCAGATCAAGGAAGTGGCGCAGGCCAAGGTCGGCGATACGATCACCACCGTGAAGCAAGGCGCAACCACGCCGCTGCCGGGCTTCAAGGAAGTGCAGTCGGTGGTGTTCTGTGGGCTGTTCCCGGTCGATGCGGCCGATTTTGAAAAGCTGCGCGAATCGATCGGCAAATTGCGGCTGAACGATGCGTCGTTCAGCTTTGAAATGGAATCTAGCGCGGCCTTGGGGTTTGGTTTCCGTTGCGGGTTCCTGGGGCTGCTGCACCTTGAGATCATTCAGGAGCGGCTGACCCGCGAATATGATCTCGATCTGATCACCACCGCGCCGAGCGTGGTTTACCGGATCCAGTTGCGCAAATCGAAAACCGACGATGCGCGCGAAATCATGCTGCATAACCCGGCCGATTACCCCGATCCCAGCCGGATTGAACAGATTGACGAACCGTGGATCAAGGCCACGATCTACACCCCCGATGAATACCTTGGTTCGATCCTCAAGCTGTGTCAGGACCGCCGCGGCGTGCAGACCGATCTGACGTATGTCGGCGGGCGGGCGCAAGTCAGCTATGAATTGCCGCTCAACGAAGTGGTGTTCGATTTCTATGATCGCCTGAAAAGCATCAGCCGCGGCTATGCCAGTTTCGATTACGAACAGATTGGCCTGCGCGAAGGCGATCTGGTCAAGATGAGCATCCTGGTGAACAACGAACCGGTCGATGCGCTCAGCATGATCGTCCACCGCAGCGTGGCGGAAGAGCGCGGGCGGCATATGTGCGAACGGCTGAAGGATCTGATCCCCCGCCACTTGTTCAAGATCCCCGTGCAGGCAGCGATCGGCGGCAAGGTGATCGCGCGTGAAACGATCGCCGCAATGCGCAAGGACGTGACCGCCAAGTGTTATGGCGGGGATATCACCCGCAAGAAGAAGCTGCTGGAAAAGCAGAAGAAGGGCAAAGCCCGGATGCGCGAATATGGCAACGTTCAGATCCCGCAGGAAGCGTTCATTGCCGCGCTGCGGATGGGCGAGGAATAACCTTTCGCCTATCGCCGCCGGCCTGAGGTAAAGTCCAACGCGGGCGGGGAAGGGAACCCGCGGTTGACCGCTTCGCCCAGGATCGTGCGCATCGCTGCCAGCCCGGCTTCGGTCAGGCGCACCAGCACGACCCGCCGGTCGAACGGATCGGGATAGCGTTTCAGCAAGGCGCGTTCTTCGAGAATCGCCAGCCAGCGCAGCGCGGTGGTGGTTGGCACGTTGGTGGCGATGCACGCCCCGGTAACGCTGACCGGGATCCCGCGCACCGTGTTGGTGAACAAGTCCAGCAACAAGTCCCAGCATGGTTCGCCAAGCAGGTCGCGGCTTAACTGTCGTTCGCGGCGCCGGCGCAGGCGATAGAGTTCGGCCGCGCAATCGGCCAGCCGGGCATCGTCCTGATCCTGCGCTTCTTCAGCATCGATGGTGTGCAGCAGATGGCGCACGTGATCGCGCACCCCTTGCTGGGCAGCCTGCTTGGCGAGTTCTTCCAGTTCGCTCAGTAAAGTCTGGAGGCGATCGTCGGCGATGTGGTTAATCAGGGTATGCTGGTTCATGGATCACGCTCTGCTTGTCGACCTGTTCTTGTTCAGCTGCGACCCTGAGACGATCTGGAACTATACGTAGTCTGGTTATCGTTTGATTAACTTGTTGCGCGGTGTTTGGCGGTTCATCCTGAAATCGATTGTTGGCATTGTTTTGATTGGAAAATATCTTTCTTCCAAAAATGCAAGCAAGCACGGTCAAGCGGCGTCGTGTCCGAATATGGTTACCATCGGGTTAGGAAATGTGGGTTTTGGCGGGTTAAATTAGCGCAGCGCCGCGGCGGCAAATTGCAGCAATTGATCGTGCTGGGGCAGCGTGGCCTGACCCAGTGTGGTCTGGCCTGTTGCGGTTTGGCCCGTTGCAGTTTGGCTTGTTTCAGGGACCCGCGGTGGTGGCCCCAGCGCAGCGCCGGCAATAAATCGCAACCGGGCGCGCAGCGTGGCATCGTCCAAGGCCGGCAAGTGGGGGCGCAGTGCAGTGCGCACCCGTTCGCTGATCGCCACCATGGCGGCCATCACTTCGCCGCTGGCCGGGGCTGAACCATGCGCGGCAATTTCATCAAGCACGATCAGCGCCCGCCCGCCGGCATGAAACGCCGCTGGCCGCAGCAGTGGGCGCAACCAGGCGTCAAGGATGGCGGTGATCCCGGCGGCTTCGCCGGACGTGGATTCGCCGGGCAGGGCGGCCCAATCGGCCAGCATCGGTTCCAGATTGCATCGCGCCAGTTCCGCCAGCAGTCCGGCCACCGTGCCGAAGTGATAGGTGATCAGTGTTCCGTTAAGGCCTGATACTGCGCCGATCCGGCGCACGGTCAGCGCATGAACGCCTTGTTCGATCAGGATCTGTTCCGCCGCGCTGAGCAAGCGGGTCCGCGTGGCATCTGGCCGAGGTTTCGCAGCGGCGGTCATCGCCGGGTGAATGACGCGGGGCCGGAATTTATGCAAACGTAAAAGGCTGCGCTTGCGGCCGTTTCATACATTTGTATAACCAGCGCAACGGGCTGGCGATCACGCACTCCCGCGTTTCGGGAAAGGTTCAGGCATGACAGGCGCAGCAGCCGTTGGAAGCAGCCGTGAAGACGGCGTACGCACTTCGACCGCATGGATCCGCTACCTTGGTGAAGGCGATTACGTCACCCGGCGCTATGTCAGCCAAGGGGCTGAAATCAACACTGGCGAATACGCCGATTACCAGATGCCAATGCGCGATGGGATGCCTATCCGCGATCACTTTACGCTGGATACGCATGGTTTCGTGATCGGGCGGCACACATCCGCCGTGCCTGATTTCGATGATACCGCCACGGTCGATGCGCTGTACAGCGCCGAAGTGGCCGAAGCGGTCAAGGCGCTGAGCGGGGCCAGCTTTGTCACGGTGCAGGGCTGGATGCGGCGCACCAGTGGCGATCTGACCAAGCGCGCAGCGGAAAAGGTTGCCGGTTACCAGCATTCCGGCGGGTTGCAGCCGCAGGCCGGTGAAGCGCATATCGATTACAACCCGTTGACCGGCGAGCGTGCCGGCGCGCGGCTCTATGCCGAACATCGGCCAGATGGCCCCGGGTACAAACGGCACTGCTGCTTCAGCTTCTGGCGGACCTTTTCCCCCGGTCCGCAAGACTGGCCGCTGGCGATGATGGATGGGCGTTCGATCGTTGGCGATGAACTGGCCAGCAATACGCTGTTCGTGGTTGATGAATTCCCGGTCGGCGATGCCCTGATCGCCCCGGTCGAAGGCGAAGACAAGATGATCGCGGCCACGATCCTGCGCCACCGGGATCAGCATCGCTGGTGGTATTTTTCGAACATGGACCGCGATGATGTGCTGCTGTTCAAGTTCTATGACAGCGATCATTCGGTGACGTGGCGCTGCCCGCACACTGCGTTCCATGACACCAGCCTGCCCGATACCCGCACGCGTTCGTCGATCGAGGTTCGCTGCGTCGCCTTTTGGGAATAAACGGGATGCGCTGGGGCGGGGATAGCGGGCCGGCTTTCACTTGGCGTTCAGGCTGGGGCTGGTTATAGGCCTTCCCATGCACGTCCGATCGCCGTTGAAGCTCGCCATTCTCGCCACCGCCGCCACGGCGCTTGTCTTCACGTCCGGGTGCGCCGGCCGGGGTGGCAAAGCCAAGGATACTGCATTCGTCGCGCGGGATGTCGATACGCTTTACATGGCGGCCAAGGCCCGGCTCGATCGCGGTGACAGCAAAGTGGCTGCCGCGTTGTTCGATGAAGTCGAACGCCAGCACCCCTATTCGCCTTGGGCCCGCCGCGCCCAATTGATGAGCGCGTTTTCCTATTACGTTGCCCGTGATTACACCAAGTCGGTGCAGGCCGCGCAGCGGTTCCTGTCGATCCACCCCGGCAACCGTGACGCACCGTATGCCTATTATCTGGTTGCGCTGTGCTATTACGAACAGATCAGCGACGTTGAACGCGATCAGAAAACCACCCAGCTTGCGCTGGACGCGCTGAACGAAGTGGTGCGGCGTTATCCGAACACCCAGTATGCGGCCGATGCGCGGTTGAAGCTGGATCTGGTCAACGATCACTTGGCCGGCAAGGAAATGGAAATCGGGCGGTTCTACGAACGGTCGGGCAAATGGCTTGCCGCCAATCTGCGCTTCCGCAACGTGGTCGATCGCTATCAAACCACCAGCCATGCGCCCGAAGCCTTGTACCGTCTGGTGGAATCCAGCCTGGTCATGGGCGTGCCCGAAGAAGCCCAGAAGGCCGCAGCCGTGCTAGGCAGCAACTATCCGGGTAGTGATTGGTATGAAAAGGCTTTTGCCCTGATGCAAAAGCACGCCCCGAACACCGCCGCGCGTTAATTTTTAAGACTTTCTACTTGGCAGGTTGACATTTGGCGCGGGCGGGCGCTGATGTCGCCGCTCGTCATGCTTTCGCAAAAAACCCGCTATACCATTCGTGCGCTTCAGCACCTTGCCGATCACTGGCGGCAGGGGCCGGTGCGGCTGGATACGATCGCCGAAGCGCAGAACATTCCCCGCAAGTTCCTGACCGTGATCCTCAGCCAGATGGTGCGCGAAGGGCTGGTGATTTCGC
>JBDKLL010000033.1:0-9039 GCA_039795595.1 Pseudomonadota bacterium | reverse complement strand
GCCCGCCCTTCATTGACACGGATTCGATGACCCGCCTGGCTATCTAGGGCTGCCATGGCAGGTTGGACGTGTCTCAGACAAGGAGACGAAAATGCCCAAGCTCAAGACCAAGAGCGGCGTGAAGAAGCGCTTCAAGCTCACGGCAACCGGCAAGATCAAGCACGGCGCCGTCGGCAAGCGCCACCGGCTGATCAGCCATAACGCCAAGTACATCCGCCAGCACCGCCGCACCGACACGATCTCTGACGCTGATGCGAAGACGATCAAGAAGTGGGCGCCCTACGGGCTGAACTGAGGAGTACTGAAGTATGGCACGCGTCAAACGGGGTGTTACCACCCGCGCCAAGCACAAGAACATTCTGGAACAGGCCAAGGGTTACCGCGGCCGCCGGAAGAACACGATCCGCGTTGCACGTCAGGCGGTCGAAAAGGCTGGCCAGTACGCTTATCGCGACCGCAAGGTTAAGAAGCGGACCTTCCGCGCCCTGTGGATCCAGCGCATCAACGCCGCGGTTCGCGCCGAAGGCCTGACCTATTCGCAGTTCATCCACGGCACCAAGCTGGCCGGGATCGAACTCGATCGCAAGGCGATGGCCGATCTGGCGATGAACGAAGGCGGCGTGTTCAGCGCCGTGATCGCACAGGCCAAGGCTGCGCTGCCGGCGTAAGCCAGCACGATAACGCAGCACTCCTGAAAGGGCGCGGTAGGCATGGCCTTCCGCGCCCTTTCTCGTTTCGGTGGCCAGAATGCCGCACGCCCAACTGTCCCGGTTCGGGACAATCGTGCCGGAGCAGCACGATCAAACCGGCTTGCCAAGCACGCCAACACCCGGCAAATACGTACTATTACGAGATGCAGGGGCGTGACAATGCCGCAGCAGCCGAACGTTTCAGTGCGATTTTATGCGCCGCCGCTCGATTTGCGCCGCTATTTCACCACATTCTACGTAACCGACGTTGCCCTGTGCGCCGGCGAAACCCTCACCGATACACTGCAACCCGAATGGGCCAACTTGCGGTTCTTCCGCGGGCAATTGCCGGTGTCGTGGTTGGAAGGCGGCAGCCGCGTTACGGGAAGCAGCTTCATCGCCACCGGCCCCAGTTGCCGATGTGTCAACTTCACCATCGGTTCCGGCCGGATCTGGGGCATCGGGCTGCTGCCGCTTGGCTGGGCGCGATTCATTCACCAGCCCGCCGCACAGCACGCCAACCTGATCGCCGATGGCCATAGCCACCCATGCTTTGCACCGTTTGCCCCGCTAGCCGATACGCTTTTCGCTGATGATGGCGATGAAACCGAAGAACTGAACCGGATTATCCGGTTCTTCCGGGAACTGCCGCCGCGCCTGCGCCTTGATGAACCCCGGATCGAAGCGATCCATGCCGCGCTGGTCGATCCAGATGTGGCCAGCGTGCGCGAACTGGTTGAACGGGTTGCCCTACCGCAGCGCATGATCGAACGGGTCTGCGACGACGTATTCGGGTTTTCTCCAAAAGTGCTGCTGCGCCGCCAGCGCTTCATGCGCAGCCTGACCCAGTTCATGCTGGATCCATCGCTGAAATGGATCGGCGCAATGGATGGGCAGTATCACGATCAGGCCCAATTCGTGCGCGATTTTCGGAATTTCACCGATATGAGCCCACGCGAATATGCCGCCCAATCGCACCCGGTGCTGGACAAGTTCATGCATGAGCGCGCCCGCTTGCAAGGCGCTGCTGCGCAGACCCTTGATCACCCACGTCAGGCCGCCAGCGCCGGCTGCTGACCAACCGCAACGCATTTTGCGTTTTGCACCCGCGCCCGGCATGGCTAAAGGCCCGGTTCGTTACTTTTGCCTATCGAACGGACCGGAACGACAGTGGATTACCCAGCAACCCGAGACGCCGCGCTGGCGCGGATCGCCGCCGCGCAGGATTTGGGCACGATCGAAGCGCTGCGGGTGGAATTCCTGGGCAAGCAGGGGTCGATTTCGGGCTTACTCAAAACGCTCGGCGCGATGTCACCCGAAGATCGCCAAACGGTCGGCCCGCAGATCCACGCGCTGCGCGAAGGCGTAACCACAGCGCTCGCCGACAAGCGCACCGCACTGGAAAATGCCGAGCTTGAAGCCCGGCTGGCCAGCGAAAGCATCGACCTGTCGCTGCCCGCCCCCGCCGCTGCTCTGGGCAGCGTCCACCCGGTTTCGCAAGTGCTCGACGAACTGGCCGAAATTTTTGCTGATTTAGGCTTTGCCGTGGCCAGCGGCCCCGAGATCGAAGACGACTGGCACAATTTCACCGCGCTCAATATGCCGGAAACACACCCGGCGCGGGCGATGCACGATACCTTCTACTTCCCGGACAAGGATGCGGAAGGCCGCGCGATGCTGCTGCGCACCCATACCAGCCCGGTGCAAATCCGCACGATGTTGAAAGAAGGCGCGCCGATCCGGATCATTGCGCCGGGCCGCGTCTATCGCTCGGACAGCGACGCCACCCACACCCCGATGTTCCATCAGGTCGAAGGGCTGGTGATCGACAAGGGCATCCACCTCGGCCACCTCAAATGGACGCTGGAAACCTTCCTCAAGGCATTCTTCGAGCGCGACGACATCGTCCTGCGCCTGCGCCCCAGTTACTTCCCGTTCACCGAACCGTCGGTCGAAGTCGATGTTGGCTTCAAGCTGGAAAATGGCCGCCGGGTGCTGGGTGGTAGCGGCGATGCACCCGGCCATGGCTGGATGGAACTGCTGGGCAGCGGCATGGTCAACCGCAAGGTCATCGAATTCGGCGGGCTTGATCCCGATGAATGGCAGGGCTTTGCCTTCGGGGTCGGGGTCGATCGACTGGCGATGCTGAAATACGGCATGGACGATTTGCGCGCCTTCTTCGATGGCGATGTGCGCTGGCTGGCGCATTATGGTTTCAACGCGCTCGACGTGCCGACCTTGTCGGGCGGCGTCGGCACTGCGGCTTGAAGGGAGACAGCCGATGAAATTCTCGCTCTCCTGGCTCAAGCAGTACCTTGCAACCGATGCTTCGGTGGAAACCATTTCGGCCACGCTGAACGCGGTGGGCATCGAAGTGGAAGGCATCGAAAACCCGGCCGAAAAACTCGCCGGGTTCCGCGTGGCCAAGATCCTCACCGCGGCCAAGCACCCACAGGCGGACAAGCTGCAGGTGTTGACCGTCGACACCGGCGATGGCGCCGCACCGCTGACCGTGGTGTGCGGTGCGCCCAATGCCCGGGCCGGGCTGGTCGGGGTGCTGGGCCTGCCCGGCGCGGTCGTTCCGGCGAACGGCATGGAACTGAAAGTTGCGGCCGTGCGCGGGGTCGAATCCAACGGCATGATGTGTTCGACCCGCGAACTCGAACTGGGTGACGATCACGATGGGATCATCGAACTGCCCGATGACGCACCGATCGGCACCCCATTCGCCGATTATCACGGCGCTGATCCGGTGTTCGACGTGGCGATCACCCCCAACCGGCCCGATTGCATGGGCGTTTATGGCATTGCCCGCGATCTGGCCGCCGCCGGGCTGGGCACGCTGCAGCCGATCGAAGCGATCGCTGTGGCCGGCTCGTTCCCCTGCCCGGTCGAAGTGCGCACCGATGATCCGGCCGGCTGCCCCGCGTTCTATGGCCGCGTGATTAAGGGCGTGACCAACGGACCCAGTCCGCAGTGGCTGCAAGATCGGCTGAAAAGCGCTGGCCAGCGTCCGATTTCGGCACTGGTCGATGCCACCAATTACCTGATGCTGGCGTTTGGCCGCCCGGCCCACGCCTATGATCTGGCCCAGCTCAAGGGCGCGGTCGTGGCCCGCAAGGCACGCGCCGGGGAACAGGTCGTCGCGCTCAACGAAAAGACCTACACGCTTGACCCGACGATGACCGTCATCGCCGATGATGCCGGGGTGCACGATATCGCCGGGATCATGGGTGGGGAACATTCCGGCTGCACCGACACAACCACCGACGTGCTGCTTGAAATCGCCTATTTCGATCCGACCCACATCGCTGCCACCGGGCGTGCGCTCAACCTAACGTCCGATGCGCGTCAGCGGTTCGAACGCGGGGTTGATCCGCAGTTCCTTGAAACCGGCCTGCAGCACCTAACTCAGCTGATCCAAACGCTGTGCGGCGGTGAGGCAAGCGATGTGATCCGGGCCGGTTCGCCGCCGGCGGGGACCAAGGCGATCGCTTATGACCCGGCGCTTGCCGCAACGCTGGGCGGGGTCCCGATTCCCGCAGAACGCCAGCAGGAAATCCTGCATTCGCTGGGCTTCGCTGTCTCCGCCGATTGGACGGTGACGACCCCCGGCTGGCGCTGCGACATCGATGGGGCGCCGGATATCGTCGAAGAGGTCGTGCGCATCCACGGGCTGAACAACATCGCTTCGGTGCCGCTTCCGCGCACCGATGGCGTGGCCCGGCCCACCGCAACCGCTGCGCAGCTGGTCGAACGGCGGCTGCGCCGATCGGCGGCGGCGCTTGGTTTCAACGAAGCCATCACCTGGTCGTTCATTTCCGAAACCGAAGCCGCCAGCGTCGGCGGTGGCCACTGGGTGCTGTCCAACCCGATCAGCGAAGACCTCAAGGTCATGCGGCCCTCGCTGCTGCCGGGGCTGCTTTCGGCAGTGCGCCGCAATGTCGATCGCGGTGCCAGCTCGGTTCGGCTGTTTGAAATCGGCCGGCGCTATCTGGCCGATGGCGAACATCCCACACTGGTGCTGGTGCTGGCGGGGGAACGCAGCCCGCGCAGCTGGCAACATGGCAAGGCCCAGCCCTTTGACGCGTTCGATGCCAAGGCCGCCTGCCTTGAACTGCTGCGCGTTGCCGGCGCACCGGTTGATAACCTGCAGGTGATGGGCGAAGCGGGCGATGTCTATCACCCCGGCCAGTCTGCCACGTTGCGGTTGGGGCCAAAAAATCAGCTGGCCAGCTTTGGCATGGTCCATCCTTCGGTGCTGAAAGCCTATGATATCGCTGTGCCGGTAGCCGTTGCGGGGATTCACATCGATGCCATCCCGGCCAAACGCGGCACGTCCACGTTCGCCCGGTCGCACTATGCCCCGCCGGCGCTGCAGGCTGTCACCCGCGACTTTGCGTTTCTGGTGCCCGCCGATCTACCGGCCGGCGATCTGGTTCGCACGGTCAAGGGCGCAGACAAGGCCAATATCGTCGCCGCGCGGTTGTTTGACGATTTCCGCGGTGCCGGGGTGCCCGAAGGCCAGAAATCGCTGGCGATCGAAGTAACCCTGCAACCGGGTGACAAAAGCTATGACGAAGCTGAGCTGAAAGCGATTGCCGAACGCGTGGTTGCGGCAGCCGGTAAACTGGGCGCAGTGCTGCGGGGTTAAGCCCCGCCGCACTGCCCGCGGTGCAACAGCTTGTGATCGGCCAGCACCAGCGCCATCATTGCTTCAACCACCGGCACGCCGCGGATCCCCACGCAAGGATCGTGGCGGCCCTTGGTGAACATTTCTGCGGGTGCGCCATCGGGGGTGATGGTCTGCTGCGGAGTCAGGATCGAACTGGTCGGCTTGAACGCCACGCGCACCACCACCGGCTGCCCGGTGGAAATGCCGCCGGCGATCCCGCCCGCGTGGTTAGCCAGAAACTCCGGACCAGCGCCTGAACCCGGCCGCATCGGATCGGCGTTCTGTTCGCCGGTCAGGCGCGCGGCGGCAAAGCCATCGCCGATTTCCACGCCCTTGACCGCGTTGATCCCCATCATCGCCGCCGCCAGATCGGCATCAAGCTTGCCATAGAGCGGCGCGCCCCAACCCGCCGGAACGCCGGTGGCAACACATTCAACCACCGCGCCGACCGACGATCCCGCCAGCCGCGCGTCATCCACGATCTTTTCCCAGCGCGTGGCCGCCGCAGCATCGGGGCAGAAAAACGGATTACGGCCGATTTCGGCGGGATCGAAATTGGCCATATCGATCGCATCGCCGCCAATTTCGGAAACATAGGCGACGATTGCCACATCCGCGATCACCAGCCGCGCCACCGCCCCCGCCGCAACCCGCGCCGCGGTTTCGCGCGCGCTGGACCGCCCACCCCCGCGATAATCGCGAAAACCGTACTTGGCATCATAGGCATAGTCCGCGTGCCCGGGGCGATAAGCCTTGGCCACTTCGGAATAATCCTTCGAACGCTGATCCACGTTTTCGATCATCAAGCTGATCGGCGTACCGGTGGTGCGCCCTTCGAACACGCCGGACAGGATCTTCACCGCATCGGGTTCCTGCCGCTGGGTGGTGAACTTCGATTGCCCCGGACGGCGCGCATCAAGGAACGGCTGGATCACCGCTTCGCTAATCGCCAACCCCGGCGGGCAGCCATCCACCACGGCGCCCAAAGCGGGCCCATGGCTTTCGCCCCAGGTGGTGAAACGCAGCAAGCGGCCAAATGTGTTCACGGACATGGTCCCGCTTTGGCCAAAAACGGTGGACGGCGCAAGCTTGGCCCCGCTAAGCGGGCAACCATGTTCCTCGTGGTATTCCGCAATCGCAAGCGCGCCGGCATCGACAGCGCTGCTTATGGCACCGATGCCACGTGGATGGAGGAACTGGCCCGCGCGCAACCCGGGTTCCTCTCCTTCAAAAGCTATACCGCGGATGATGGCGAAGTTGTCGCGCTATCCGAATGGGCCAGCGCGGATGCAGCGCGCGCATGGGGCAGCCACCCCGATCACGCCGCCACCCAAGCCCGCGGCCGGACCGAATTCTATCAGGATTACACCCTGTTCACGTGCGACAATCCGCGCACCCACCACTTTGCCCATCACATTGCCAATCACATTGCCAATCACATTGAAAGCGACCCGGCGTGACCATTACCCTCTATGGCATCCCCAATTGCGATACCGTGAAAAAGGCCCGGACATGGCTGGAAGCGCAGGGCATCGCCTATGCCTTTCACGATTACAAAAAGGCGGGTGCAAATGCCGCGCAAATCGCCGGGTGGTGTGCGGCCGCAGGGTGGGAAAAGGTGCTCAACCGCGCGGGAACGACGTTCAAAAAGCTGCCCGATGCGGACAAACAGGATCTCGATGCTGCCAAAGCGGCGACGCTGATGGCGGCCAACCCTTCGTGCATCAAGCGCCCCATCGTCGAACATCCGGGCGGTTTGCTGGTCGGCTTCAAGGCTGACGAATGGGCCGCGGCGCTGAGCTGAACGATGAGCGAACTGGAATGGATCGCGGCGGCGCTGGGGCTTGCCAATGTGGTGTTGCTGGTGCGGCGCAGCGTGTGGAACTATCCCTTCGGGATGGCGATGGTCGCGCTCTATGTCGCGGTGTTCTGGAACGCGCGGCTTTATGGCGAAGCCGGATTGCAGGTGTTCTTCTTCATCGCGCAAGGGTGGGGTTGGTGGTTGTGGCTCCGCGCCGAAACCGCTGATACCGGTGTGCCAGTCCGCTGGCTGGATGCCCGCAGCCGCACGATCTGGCTGCTGGGCATCGCCATGTTGGCGGTGAATGCCGGCTGGCTGATGCACCGTTTCACCAATGCCGCCGCGCCCTTTGCCGATGGGCCGATCACGGTGGCGTCGATCGCCGCGCAAATCCTGCTGGCACTGCGCCGCACCGAAAACTGGGTGCTGTGGATCGTGATCGATGCCGTTTCGGTGGGGCTGTACTGGTGGCGCGGGCTGTATCCCACCGCGGGCCTCTATCTCGCATTTCTGGTGCTGTCGGGGCTGGGCCTGCGCGAATGGATGCGCTCTGCCGCGCAGGGCAAGGCAGCGGCATGACCGTGCGGATCTGTTTCCACGGCGCCGAAAGCACCGGAAAATCGGTGCTGGCCGATCAACTATCGCGCGAGCTGGGGTTGCCGTGGGTACCCGAATATGGCCGGACGTATTGCGAGGAACGCGGCACCGATCTGGCGATGGATGATTTGCTGGCGATTGCTGCCGGGCATGAAGCCGCAGTGCAGGCCTCATTGGCAGGCGATCCGCCAGTCCTGATTCTAGATACCGATCCGCTGATGACCGCAGCATGGGCTGAAATGCTGTTCGCTACCGTACCCGAACCGCTGCTGGCCTATCCCAAGGCAGATCTTTACCTGCTGTTCGCACCCGATGTGCCATGGGTTGACGATGGCACGCGATTTTTCGGCAAGAGCCCGCTGCGCACCCGCTTTGCCGCGCTGGCCGAAGACATGCTGCTGCGCACAGGCGTGGCGTGGCACCGGATCGGTGGCACGTGGGACGAACGCGCGGCCCAAGTTCGTGCGGTGCTGCGCCAGGTCATGACCGAAGCAGCAGCGGGCTGATCAGGCGCGCTGCGCGGTGACGATATAGTTCAACGCCAGATCATCGGACAGGTGCAGCCCCTGCATCGGGCTGAACCCGATCCCGCGCGGGGTGCCCATCGCCAACCCGGCCCCGGCCAGCAAATTGCCCAGTTCATCCGGCGTCACGAAATCGTCCCAGTGATGAGTACCGCGTGGCACCATGCCGATCCGTTCGGCCGCTTCAACCATCAACCACTTCGATTTGGTAGTGCGGTTGGGGGTGGACAGGATCATCAGCCCGCCCGGCGCAAGGCAATCCGCCAACGCGCGCAGGAACGCGACCTTGTCGGCCACGTGCTCGATCACTTCCATCGAACAGACCAGATCGAAGCCAGTTAGCCCCAACGCGCCGATTTCCCCGTGGCGATAATCAATCGTCAGCCCACCACCGGCCGCATGGCTGCGCGCGGCGGCAATATTTTCGGCCGCGGCATCCACCCCGGTCACGCTGGCGCCCAGCCGGGCCAGCGGTTCACACAGCAGCCCCGCACCGCAGCCCACATCCAGCGCGCGCTTGCCCGCCAGCGGGCGGACACTGCGCGAATCGCCCTGCCAATGGGCGTCGATGGCAGCGCGGATAAAACCCAGCCGGACCGGGTTCAGCCGGTGCAACATGGCCGAAGATCCCTTGGGATCCCACCAATCGGCCGCCAATTGGCCAAAATGGGCGGCTTCTTCAGGCCGGATCGTTGCGGGAGAGGTTGCATTGCTCATCCCCCATCCCTAACAGGACGCGCGCTGCGCGGCGAG
>JBDKLL010000032.1:0-9277 GCA_039795595.1 Pseudomonadota bacterium | reverse complement strand
CTGCCTGATCTTGAAACCCTGACCGGGGTGTTCGGCAGCGTGCTGCACTTTAACCCGACGCAGTTTTCCAGCGATGCGATCGTGGCGATGATGGTGTTCGTGTACGATATCCGGCAAGCCTAACCGGGCGCGACGGGACATGCACGTTCCCGCCGAACTGGAGGCGCTGCGGCGCGATCACACGCTGCAGCGCCGCGCCCAGTCTGCGGTGCAGGCGGGGCTGGCGCAGTGGCAGGATCGCTGCGGTTATCCGGCGCTGCTGGAGGATCTGGCCGGCTTTGCCGCGGGTGCGGGCATCGATGGCTTGCCGCGCCTGGCCAGCCTGTTCGCCGCCGGCAGCACCGCGCCGCAAGAACTGGTTGGTGAACTGGTGCGGGTGCTGACGGCGCAACTGGCCGAGCAACCATTGGGGCACGTGCCGCTGCGCCATCACAGCGATGCGGTGATTACATCGCTCTTGCTGGCGCGCAGCGGCGGGGCAACGCTGTCGCTCGAAGCGATCGATGGTGCCGAACTGGCCCGCTGCCCGGCACCGGTTTCGGTCAGCTTTTCCCCGAGCGAGACTTGGGAATACGTGCTGGCAGGCAGCGCCCGGATCGATCGGTTCCGGCTTGGCATGACGCGCGGTGACTATGCCGAATTGCACCGCGATGCCATCGACCTTGCTGCCGGGATGGTCAGCCACCGCGATGGCGCAGGCGAGGCCCTGATGCTGCGCAGCGTACCGCGCAGCCTGATTACGCTCAAGCTGCAGCGCCGCCCCGGCCGCGGCGTGGTGGTGCGCGAATATGCTCTGGCCGATGGCCGGTTGCTGCATGAAGCGGCCGCTCATTCGCAGGATTCGCGGCTGGAACTGGCTGCGGCCTTGCTCGGGCGCATGGGGCGCAACGATGCCGCCCCGCTGTTGGCCGCGATGGCGCTGGAACCGGGCGGCCGATCCTTGCGCTGGCAGGCGCTGCGCGAATGCCTTGGGCTGGATAGCGTGGTGGGCTTTGCTGCGGTTTCCCGCTTGGCCGGGCGCACCGCTGATCCGCTGGCTGCGCCCGCGGCGGCGCTGCGCCAGCAATTGCTGGCAACTTATCCGCAATTGGCGGCGCTGGCCTGATGCCGCGGGTTATCGCGTGCGTTGATGAGCGCAGCGCCAGCCTGGCCGAAGTGGGGGACGCCCTGTCTGCCCGGCCGTTCGATCCGGCGGATGAAGAGAGCCTGATCCACGCTGCGCAGTGGTTGCGGCGGCTGGGCAATGACCGCGGGTTTCTGGGCGATATCGTGATCGAACAGCTCGCCAACCGGCACCGCGATGATGACGCCGCCAATGCTTATGGTCCGCAAGTGATCATGCTGACCCCGCCGGGCGGCGATTTTTTCATGCGGGCCAATATTTGGCCTTCGGCCGATGAATACATGGTGCGGGCATCGGGCGGGGCGTCGTTCGTGCTGGGGCTGCCGCACGATCACAATTTCAGTTTCCTGACGCTGGGCTATTTCGGGCCGGGATATTGGAGCGATTATTACGAATACGATTATGCCTCGGTCAGCGGTTGGCCGGGGGAACCGGTGCCATCGCTGCGGTTCATCGAACGGGCGCGGCTCGAACCCGGCAAGCTGATGCTCTATCGGGCGCATCTGGATGTTCACGCCCAAGGCGCGGCGGATGCGCTATCGGTATCGCTCAATGTGATGCACGCGGTCCCGGTGCAGGGTTGGCTTGATCAGTATCGCTTTGACTTTCAGCGGCGTGAAATCGGCGCGATTCTTTCCTCTGGCCCAACCGATGCGTTCATCAAACTGGCGGTCGGGCTGGGTAGCGCCGAAGCCCTTGATCTGGCGCACCGGTTTGCGCGCCAGCATCCCAGCGAACGCCTGCGACTGGCGGCATGGGGCGCCCTGGTGGCGCGGGAAGATGATCCCGCCGCCCGCGATGCATTATGGCGCGATGCCGAAACCAGTGGCAGCCGGTTGGTGGCGATGGCGGCGCGCGCCCGGCGGGCAACGCTGGCCGATCAGGGTGCCTGAACGGTGCGTTCAGGCAAAACCGCCCGCCAGTGCATCGATCGCCGCTTGCAGGATCACGGCTGCGGCCGCGGCATCGATCCGCGTGGCGCGTTTGGCGCGGCTCATGTCCTGGGCAATCAGCGCGCTTTCGGCGCTGGTGGTGGACCAGCGTTCGTCCCACAGCAGGATCGGCAGCCCCAGCACCCCCAGATTGCGGGCATAGGCGCGGCTTGATTGGCTGCGCGGCCCTTCGCTGCCATCCATGTTGAGCGGCAGGCCGATCACGATGCCCTTGACCCCGCGTTCTGCGATCAGTTCGGCCAGCGCGGCCTTATCGGCCCCGAACTTGCCGCGTTTCAGGGTTTTTCCGGGCGAGGCAAACCGCCAGCCGGCATCGCAGAACGCGGTGCCGATCGTTTGCGTGCCAAGGTCCAGCCCCAGCAGCGCCCCGCCGCCGGGCAGGGCATCGCGCAACTCGAGCGCGCTGGCGGTGATCAGCGGCGCGGCATTCGGGCCGGGAGCGGTCATCGCGTCTGCCATGCGGTTACGCGCCGGGCAAAGTCATCGCGCAAGTTCACCCAGAACAGCGGGATATCATACGCGTGATAGTTGTTCCCCGGCATCACGATCGGCCCCATCGCCGGTTCGCCGCCCAGCCCCAACACCCCGTCCGTCCGGCAATTCGCGGCGGCCAGCGCGGGGGTGATCCGGCCATCGCGGAACCGTGCATCCAGCACCAGCGAACCAAGGTTGGCACTGGCCGGGGCGCTGCCGCCTTGCGCGCCGGTCAAGGGATTGGTGCAGAGAACGTGGCTGCCCTGCAACGGCTGGCCATCCAGCCCGCTGCGGCGCGCGCCGGCGCGCAGCATCATCGCCGGATCGGCCGGTTCGCCATAGCTGAGCCAACTGATCACGCAGCCTGCTTCGCCTGGCGTGGTGCAGGCGGGCAGGCCCATGCGCGGCAGGTCGTGTTCAAGGCTGATCGGCCAGCCGATCAGGTAGGCCGCGGCGATGCGCTTGGCCAGCGGGGTTCCGGCGATGCGTTCGGCCAGCAACCGGCGTAAATGGTAAGCCCCTTGGCTATGCCCGACCAGCACGATCGGCATGGTCGGCGGGGTGGCGGCCAGAAAGGCTTCGAACGCCTGCTGCACGTCCTGATGGGCCAGATCGAGCGCTTGTCCGGCTGCTGGATCGTCGCTCAGAAATGCGCCGAACGCAGCCTGCCGATAGCGCGGCGCCCACAGGTGTTCAGCCCCGCCAAACGGGCTGGCATAGGCCCGGGTGATGGTTGCGGCGAGATCGTTGGCGCGGGCGTTGTCGGCCGGGGCGTTCCAGTGCGCGCGTTCCATGTACGTGGTCGGGTGGACGAAGAACACCGCGGCGTGAACCGGCTGGGTTGGCGTGGCACCGGGCGGAGTCCAGCGCACCGGGCTGGCGGGCAGCGCCGGCTGGGCCAGCCAGCGCGCGGGATCGGCATAAGCATTCGCGGGCAGCGCTGGCTGGGGTTCAAACGTACCGTGTGGCAGGAACGCCATTCGCGTCATCGCTTCGGGATAAAAACTTAGCGCAACCCGCCCGCAAAAGAACACAATCACACAAAATGCGATGAAATAGAGGAATTTACGAGCCATTGGTCAGGTGTTGCTTCCGTTACGCAAGGATTGCCGTTCAAGGGCGATCTTGATCATCGCCACCAGCGGATCGGCCAGCATCAGCCCGATCAGCCCGAACAGCGCCCCCATGATCAACTGTGCGCCCAGCACCAGCGCAGGTGCCAGATCGGCAGTTTTCTTGGCGATCATCGGTACGATCAGATTGCCGTCAACCGTCTGGACGATGACATAGACCGCGATGCAATAAAGCCCCGCCCCGGGATCGACCGAAAACCCCACCATCACCATCAGTAGGCCGGAAATCGGGGCGCCGATATTGGGCAGAAACGCCAGCAACCCGGTCAACAGGCCGAGCAGACCGGCCATCGGCACGCCATAGATCGCCAGCAGCAGCCACGTGCCGATGCCTTCCACCGCCATGCCCACCAGCCGGCCGAACATCAGCATCCGCAGTGTGCGGCCCATCAGCACCGCGGTGCCTTCAAAGTGGTCACGCTGGCTGACTGGCAGCATCCACGCTACTCCGCGGCGATAGAGTTGCGGTTCGGCGGCCAGATAGATGCCCAGTACCAGGATCAACACCGCCGTACCGACACCGCCGATTAACCCGCCGACGGCGCTGGTCAATTGGCCAACCCCACCCAGCAGCCGTTCGGCCAGCCCTTGTCCGGCCTTGACGTCGATCGCAAAGCCATGGCCGTGCAGCCAACTGATTGTGGCCAGCCACTGGCGCTCGATGGTTGCGGGCAGGGCGGCGGCCTGTGCGGCGATCTGGGTTCCAGCGAAATAGAACACCCAAACAATGAAACCGAACGCCAGCAGCAGCACCAGCGTAACCCGCATGCCGCGCCCAATTGGCAAGACCCGCCCCAGCAGGCGTGCACCGCCATCGATCATCGCGGCCAGCACCATCCCGCCAAAAATCACCAGCAGTGGCTGGGCCAGCAGGATCACCAGCCCGACCAGCACTGCCATGCCGATCCACACCGCGGCCTTGCGCACTTCACTGCGCAGCAGCGGATCGGAAATCTCGGTTGGCCCGATCCCGTGGGGCGGGGCGGGCGGCGCGGGTGGTTGCGGCGAACGCGGTTTGGCGGGGGCTTGTTTGCTGGCCATTAAATTCCCTGAGCCGGACGAAGCGGTGCAGAATGCACCGGCCGCAGGCTGCTCCATGCGCGGCCTTCGCGCAAGGCGGTCCACCACGTCAGCGGGTTCAGCCGTTCGCTGCCATTGAGCGAAAAGGTGACGAATTCAGCCCGTCCGCCGACGTTCGCCAGCGGCACCGGCCCACCCAGGCCGTTTTCGGCAAACGAAGCCCGGCTATCGGCGGAATGATCGCGGTTGTCGCCCATCAGGAATACGTGCCCGGCCGGCACCAGCGTTTCCGGATAGTCGTCCAGCGGCTGGCGCAAGTGATCGATCACCAGATAGCTTGCACCATTGGGCAAGGTTTCGCGGTAGGTTGGCAATTCATACACGGCCCGGCCCGATGCCAGCCGGGTGCGGTAGGCGGCGAACCAGTCATACGGATAATTGCCGCGTTCGTCGGTCAGTTGCGGGTCTTCGGGGATTTGCACCGGGGGGACGATTTCCTGCGGGACCGGCTGCCCGTTGAGGATGATCTGCCCGCCGCGCACCGCGATCCGATCACCCGGCAGGGCAACCACGCGCTTGATCAGGTCTTCGCTGCGGTTCTGGGGCACCACGATCACGATATCGCCATATTGCGGCGTGCCGGGCAGCACCCGCCAGGTACCGCGCGGCAGCACATGAAAGCTGGCCGAAGCCCAGTTCCAGCCATAGGGAAATTTCGACACGACCAGCCGATCACCAACCAGCAGGTTCGGCATCATCGAAATCGACGGGATGTAGAACGGCTTGGCGATAAAGCTGTGGAACGCCAGCACTGCCAACAGCATCGTTGCCAGTCCGCGGGCTTCCGCCACCCAATCGACGCGCTCTGTGCCTGACTTGGCATTCGCTGCCGAATTGGGCTGGTTGTCTGCGGTCTGGGTGGTGGCCTGATTCGGGGTGGCCGGGGTCATGTCATTCACAGTTTTCGCGCCTCAATCACAACGAAGGCCTGCGCCCATGGATGGTCGTCGGTTAACGTCAGGTGGACCACGGCTTCATGCCCGGCGGGAATCAGTTCGGCCAATCGCAGCGCCGCGCCGCCCGATAACGCCAGCGTCGGCGCGCCCGAGCGGGCGTTGACCACGCCGATGTCCTTCATGAACACCCCGCGCTTAAATCCGGTGCCGACCGCTTTGGAAAAGGCTTCCTTGGCGGCGAACCGTTTGGCCAGCGTGCCGGCCTTGGTGAACGGCCGGCTGGCCGCCTTGGCGCGTTCCACGTCGGTGAACACGCGTTGTTCAAAGCGTTCGCCAAAGCGGTTGAGCGAATTCTGGATCCGTTCGATGTTGCACAAGTCGGAACCGATGGCGATGATCACGGCCGCGGCTCCTTAACCCACCAGCGGCGGCGATGCCGGCGCACGGGCGGCGTCCATCAGGGTGCGCATTTTCAGCACGGCGGGCTCCAGTCCGGTGAAGATCGCTTCGCCGATCAGGTAGTGGCCGATGTTGAGTTCGGCCAGTTCCGGGATCGCGGCGATCGGCTGAACGTTATCATACGTCAGCCCGTGGCCCGCGTGGGGTTCGATCCCGCTGCGCGCGGCCAGTGCGGCCAGCGCGGCGATGCGTTGCAATTCGGCGGCGCGCGCCGGGCCGCTGGCGTGGGCATATTCGCCGGTGTGGAATTCCACCACCGGCGCGCCCAGCCGCACTGCGGCATCAAGCTGTGCCTCATCCGGGGCAATGAACAGGCTGACGCGAATCCCCGCATCGCGCAGGCGCTGGACGATCGGGTACAGCCGGTTGTGCTGGCCTGCGGCATCCAGCCCGCCTTCTGTGGTGCGTTCTTCGCGGCGTTCCGGCACGATGCACGCGGCGTGCGGACGGTGGGCCAGCGCGATTGCCAGCATTTCATCAGTCGCCGCCATTTCAAGGTTGAGCGGCAGATCGGTTGCCGCCTGAATCCGGGCGAGGTCTTCGTCGAGGATGTGGCGGCGATCTTCACGCAAGTGGGCGGTTATGCCATCGCCGCCGCATGCCGCCACGATCTGCGCGGCGCGGACTGGATCGGGATGATCGCCACCGCGCGCGTTGCGGATGGTCGCCACGTGGTCGATGTTAACGCCAAGGCGCAGCGGGCGAAGCATCGGCTGGTCCTTCAGGCCTTGGCGCGGCTGCCCGGCTTTACCGCAGGGGTGGCGGCCAGTTCGGGTGGCAATTCATCGGCAGCATACGTCGGGAACGTCAGCGCGATCAGCGGGAAGAACGGAACGCCAAGATCCACCGTACCGCCAGAGCGATCGACCAGGGCCGCAGCGGCGATGACTTCCCCGCCGGCCTCCTCGATCGCGCGGATTGCTTCGCGGCTCGACAGGCCGGTGGTAACGACGTCTTCAACCATCAGCACCTTGTCGCCCGGTTCCAGCGCAAACCCGCGGCGCAATTCGAAAGTGCCTTCGGGGCGTTCAACGAACATCGCATCGACGCCGAGTGCCCGGCCCATTTCGTGGCCGATGATCACACCGCCCATCGCCGGCGCGACGACTTTGGTGATTTCCTTGCGGATTTCGCGCGGCAACTTGGCCGCCACCGCAGCCGCCAGCCGCGAGGCCCGCATCGGGTCCATCAACACGCGGGCGCATTGCAGATAGTGGGCGCTGTGCCGCCCGGATGAGAGCAGGAAGTGGCCTTCGAGCAGCGCCTTGCTGGCGCGGAATTCGGCCAATACGTCTTCGTCCTGCATCGTCTGTCCTGTCTGTTGCGAATCCGGCCTTGCGCACGGCGCGGTGGGAACCTGTCAAAAATATCCCCTAGAGGCGCTTGAGGTGGCCCGCAAGCGCGCGTATAGGCCCCGTGAAAATCTGACTCCCAAGGGGGCGGGAGGGGCACGTGTGTTCTTCCGCCGCACAAGGAAAGCGAAAGCACAGGAACGATGAAATTCGCCCAAACTGCCCGCGCCGCGGGTCATGCGATCAAGGCAATCGGCCTGGCCGCAGCGCTTCTGGTAGCACCGCAGGCAGCATTTGCTGCTGAAGCTGCCGCCGCTGCTCCGGTCGCCAGCGAAGCTGCGGCTGCTCCGGCAACCGAAGCTGCTGCTCCGGTAGCGGACAAGGCGGTTGCCGCCGCCGCTGCCCCGGCTGCGGCTCCGGCTCCGGCCGCGCCCGCGATTGATCCCAACGATCCGCACTTCAAGGTTGCGCCGGGTGGTTACACCCCGATGAAGCCAACCGCGGGCAAGGGCATGCCGGTTGCCGGCGGGCTGGATATCCAGCCGCAGTATTCGCCGGTGGGCCAGACCGCGATCGGCCTGCACAGCGCGCTGGTTTACGTTATGGCCGCGATCACTGCGTTCGTGCTGCTGCTGCTGCTTTACGTCATCGTGCGGTTCAACAAGCGCGCCAACCCGGTGCCGTCGAAGACCAGCCACAACACCAAGCTGGAAGTGATCTGGACCGGCGTGCCGATCCTGATCCTGGTCGCGATTGCGGTGCCGTCGATCTCGCTGATCGCCCAGCAGTACAAGCCGGCCCCGGAAAAGGCGCTGACCGTCAAGGTGACCGGCAACCAGTGGTTCTGGACCTATTCGTATCCCGATAACGGCGATTTCAAGGTTATCTCGAACATGCTGCCGGATGAGCAGGCGGTGGCCAATGGCGAACCTGCGCAACTGGCCGTCGACAACCGCATGGTCGTGCCCGTGGGCGAACCGATCCGCCTGCAGACCACCGGCGCTGACGTGATCCACTCGTTCGCCGTGCCGTCGCTGTGGTTCAAGCTGGACGCGGTTCCGGGCCGGATCAACGAAAAGGTGCTGATCATCAACGAGCCGGGCGTTTATTACGGTCAGTGCTCGGAACTGTGCGGTGCCCGCCACGGTTACATGCCGATCGCGGTTGAAGCCCTGCCGCGTGACAAGTTCAACGCCTGGGTTATCGCCAATGGCGGCAAGATCGATGGCGCGCCGGAAGCCCCGGCCGCTGCCGCTGCTCCTGCCGCCCCTGCTGCTGCACCTGCGGCTTCCGCTTCGCCGGCCCCGGCCGCCTGAGCCCGTTAGATCAAGGACAAGGTTCGCATCATGGCTACCACCGCCGATCACTTCCAGGCTCATGACGAGCATGGCCACGCCGATCACGATCATGATCACAAGCCGGCATTCTTTGCCCGCTGGTTCATGTCGACCAACCACAAGGACATCGGGACGCTGTACCTGATCTTCGCGATTTTCGCGGGGATCATCGGCGGCGCGATTTCGGGCGTGATGCGCCTCGAACTCGAACACCCCGGCATCCAGTACCTTGGCGCGGTCGCGCAGTTCCTCGATGGCGGCAAGGCTGTCGAAATGAACGACGCGCTGCACCTGTGGAACGTGCTGATCACCGCCCACGGCCTGATCATGGTGTTCTTCATGGTCATGCCGGCGATCATCGGCGGCTTTGGCAACTGGTTCGTGCCGATCATGATCGGCGCGCCGGACATGGCCTTCCCGCGCATGAACAACATCTCGTTCTGGCTGACGGTCGCGGGCTTCTGCTCGCTGATGCTGTCGGCGTTCGTGCCCGGTGATGCCACCGGCAACGGCGCCGGGATCGGCTGGAC
>JBDKLL010000031.1:0-4499 GCA_039795595.1 Pseudomonadota bacterium | reverse complement strand
GCTCCGCTGGAGCAGGGTCGCAAAGGCCCGCCTGACAAGGAACAAGCATGGCAACGCAAATCGCCGAACCCGATATCCGATCGAACTCCACCCCCGAAGCCGTGGTCGTCCGCTTTGCCGGTGACTCGGGCGATGGGATGCAGTTGACGGGCGGGCAGTTCACGCTTTCAACCGCGCTTTCGGGCAATGATCTGGCAACGTTCCCGGATTTTCCGGCTGAAATCCGCGCCCCGCAAGGCACGCTGTTCGGCGTTTCCGCGTTCCAGATCAACTTCGGTTCGACCGAGATCGATACCGCCGGCGATGCCCCCGATGTGCTGGTGGCGATGAACCCGGCGGCGCTCAAAACCAATGTCGGCGCGCTGAAGCCGGGCGGTCTGATCATTGCCGACAGCGGCGAATTTTCCAAACGCAACCTCGAAAAGGCCAAGTACGAGGTTAACCCGCTGGAAGATGGTTCGCTGTCGAAGTGGAACCTGCTGGCGTTCGATATTTCGGCACTGACGCTGGAATCGGTCAAGCCGTTCGGGCTGGGCAACAAGGAAGCGCTGCGCTGCAAGAACATGTGGACGCTGGGCTTGGCGCTGTGGATGTTCGATCGCGATCGCGGCCCGTTGATCGATTGGCTCAATGCCAAGTTCAAGAAGAACCCGGTGCTGGCCGAAGCCAACATCGCCGCGCTGAATGCCGGCCATGCCTATGGCGAAACGGCGGAAATCGGCGGACAGATCAAGAAAATCCACCTCGATCCGGTGGAAAGCGCGCCGGGGCTGTATCGCACGATCACCGGGGCTGAAGCCGTGGCGCTGGGGCTGGTTGCGGGCGCGCAACTGGCGCACCTGCCGATGTTCTTCGGTGGTTATCCGATCACGCCGGCCAGTTCGATCCTGCATTACCTTGCGGGGCTGAAGGAATTTGGCGTCACCACATTTCAGGCGGAAGATGAAATCGCCGCGATCGCTTCGGCGATCGGCGCGTCCTATGCCGGGCAACTGGGGGTTACGTCATCATCCGGTCCGGGCATCGCGCTGAAGGGCGAAGCGATGGGCCTGGCGGTGATGACCGAACTGCCGCTGGTGATCGTCAATTCGCAGCGCGGCGGCCCATCCACCGGCCTGCCGACCAAGACCGAGCAGAGCGACCTTTATCAGGCGGTCTATGGCCGCAATGGCGATACCCCGATGCCGGTGATTGCCGCACGCAGCCCCGGCGACGCATTTGAATGCGCGATCGAGGCTTGCCGCCTTGCGGTGCAGTACATGACCCCGGTGATGCTGCTGACCGATGGCTATATCGCCAACGCGGCTGAGCCTTGGCAGGTGCCCGATCCCTCAACCTTTGAGGAATTCCCCGCCACGTTCCTGGGTTCGCCCAACGGGCCAGATGGCACGTTGCTGCCCTATGCCCGCGATGCCAAGGGTGCGCGCCCATGGATCAAGCCGGGTACGCCGGGCCTGATGCACCGCATTGGCGGGATCGAAAAGAACCCCGGCACCGGCAACCTCGATTACAGCCCCGGCGCGCACCAGCAGATGACCGATGCCCGCAAGGACAAGGTCGATGGCGTGGCCAAGGGCATCCCGGCGCAGGACGTGACGCTGGGCGATGCCGGTGGCAAGCTGGCCGTGGTGGGTTGGGGCAGCACGTATGGCCCGATCCATCAGGCCGTGCGCCGGGCGCGGGCCAAGGGGCTGGACGTGTCGCACGTTCATGTGCGCCATATCTGGCCACTGCCGGAAAACCTTGGCGATCTGCTGCGTTCCTATGAGCGCATTCTGGTGCCGGAAATGAACACCGGCCAGTTCAAGACCGTGCTGCGCGATCAATTTCTGGTCGATGCCAAGCCGTACAACAAGGTGAGCGGCCAGCCATTCACCATCGCTGAAATTGAAGCCGCGATCGAAGGAGCGCTGGCATGAACGACATGACCTCCATCACCACCACGCTCAAGGACTGGGAATCGGATCAGGAAGTCCGCTGGTGCCCCGGTTGCGGCGACTATGCGATCCTGAAGGCGGTGCAGCGCACCCTGCCGGAAATCGGCGCCGATCCGGCCAAGACCGTGTTCGTATCAGGCATCGGCTGCTCCAGCCGCTTTCCTTACTACATGGCCAGCTATGGCTTCCACACGATCCACGGCCGTGCACCCGCGGTGGCGACCGGGATCAAGCTGGCTAATCCGGAACTGGATATCTGGCTGGTAACGGGCGACGGCGATGGCCTGTCGATCGGCGGCAATCACACGATGCATCTGCTGCGCCGCAACCTGAACTGCCAGATCATGCTGTTCAACAACGAGATCTATGGGCTGACCAAGGGGCAATATTCGCCCACCAGCCGGGTCGGCACCAGCAGCCCGACTTCGCCGCTGGGTTCGGTCGACCGGCCGGCGCTGCCTTGCGCGTTTGCGCTGGGTGCGGGTGCGCGGTTCATCGCCCGCGGGTTCGACGTGTCGAAAGAACTGCCCACGGTGCTGAAAGCGGCGCACGCCCACAAGGGCGCGGCGTTTGTCGAAATCTTCCAGAACTGCATCGTTTATAACAAGGATCGGTTCGAAGACTTCGCCGCGCCCAAGGGTGCTGAAGATCGGCAGCTGTGGCTCAAGAATGGCGAACCGATGTTGTTCGGCAGCGACAAGACCGGCGGGATCAATGGCATCGCGCTGGATGCTGAAAAGCTTGAGCTGAAGGTGGTTGATGTGGTGGATGGCGATTGGCAGGCCGCCGGCGTGATCGTCCACGATGTGACCAACCGTTCGATCGCCCATATGCTGGTCGAAATGCCTTATGGTGCGTTCCCGATGGCACTGGGCGTGATCTATGACGATCCGCGCCCGACGTATGAGGAATCGCTGCTGGGCCAAGATGCCAAGGCGCGCGAAGGCAAGGATGCCAACCTCGCCAAGCTGCTTGCCAAGGGGCAGACGTGGACCGTGGCCGAGCATGAGGGCCATCCGGCCTGATACGGCTTGGCGTGATGGCCGGGGGAGATTACTGCTCCGGCCATGACAACGCCTGCTATTCTTTGGTTACGCCGTGATTTGCGCTTGGTCGATCAGGCGGCGCTGGTTGCTGCTTGCGCCGCCGGGCCGGTCATTCCGGTCTATGTGCTGGATGATGATACGCCCAAGCACCGCCGCATGGGCGCGGCATCGCGCTGGTGGCTGCACCATAGCCTTGCCAGTTTGGCCCACGCGCTGGAGGCGAAAGGATCGCGCCTGATCCTGCGGCGCGGTGCGGTGGACGATGTGCTGGCCGCCGTGGTTGGGGAAACCGGGGCCACCGCAGTGCACGCGCTGCACCATTATGAACCGTGGTGGCGCAATGCCGAACGCGCAGTAGCCAAGCGACTGACGCTGCATTTGCACCACGGTAATTACCTTGCCCCGCCCGGAACGGTGCTGACCGGCAGCGGTACCCCGTTCAAGATCTATACCCCGTTCTGGCGGGCGCTGTGCGAACGGATGCCGCCCGCGCCGCCCTTGGCCGCTCCGGCGGCGATTCCGGCTCCTGAAGTATGGCCGCGCAGCGACCGGCTGGCAGATTGGGCGCTGTTGCCGACCAAGCCTGATTGGGCAGCCGGTTTTCGGGCCGAATGGACCCCGGGCGAAGCCGGTGCATTTGATCGGCTCGGCGTCTTTGCCGATCGTGCCGCCCGCTATGAACAGCGCCGCAACCTGCCCTCGCAGGAAGGCACTTCGCGGTTGTCCGCGCACCTGCATTTTGGCGAGATTTCACCAGCGACGATCTGGCACGCAGTGGTGGATGCCGGGGGCAGTGTGGCAACGTTCCTCGGCGAAATCGGCTGGCGCGATTATGCCCAGAACGTGATCCAGCAATTGCCCGATTACGGCAGCCGCAACGCCCGCGATGCTTATGATCGGCTACCGTGGCGCGAAGGCGCAGATGCCGATGCCGATTTTGCGGCGTGGACGCAGGGGCGCACCGGCTATCCGATCGTTGATGCCGGGATGCGCCAATTGTGGGCCACGGGCTGGATGCACAACCGGGTGCGGATGATCGCGGCCAGTTTTCTGATCAAGCACCTGTTGATCGATTGGCGCCGGGGCGAACAATGGTTCTGGGATACGCTGGTCGATGCCGATTACGGATCGAACGCGGTGAACTGGCAGTGGAGCGCCGGTACGGGCGTTGATTCCAATATGTTCGTGCGGATCATGGCCCCGTTGACGCAATCGCCGAAATTCGATGCGGCGGGTTATATCCGGGAATGGGTGCCGGAACTGGCGCACCTGCCCGATGGCGACATCCACGATCCGGTGCTGCCAGTGCGCGGTTATCCGTGCAAGATCGTCGATCATCCAGCGGCGCGCGCGCGGGCGCTGGCGGCACATGGCGCGGTGAAAGCTTGATTTTCGGGAAGGAAGTGGTGCCCGGAGGCGGATTCGAACCACCGACACGCGGATTTTCAATCCGCTGCTCTACCAACTGAGCTATCCGGGCAACCCATCAACACCGGTCCGGCTGGCGGACCGTCGA